>JAQWCF010000147.1 GCA_028706105.1 Candidatus Margulisiibacteriota bacterium | reverse complement strand
GCCATAAGCTTTTCCAACCCTATTTTGTTTAGAGCTTTCTTCCCATTCTGGTTGTAAGTATCGTCTTCAATACTTATTTTAACTGTGTTAATTGCTAATTTGTATATGTCCGGAAAGTCTTGCATTGTTTGCACCGGTACTAATACATTGAATTTCTTATCATCATAATTTTTCAAAACTTCTAATGCGTTACTCATTGTTTTTTTCTTCCTCCTTGAGTCTTATTATTTTTTCAAAATACTTAATCGCTTCATCCGCCTTTTTTTCTGCATCTTTTTCATCTAAATACAACTCGAAATGTTTGTCATATTCGTAATTTTCATACCAGCCTTTTAAACAAATACAGATCCTTATAACTTCAACATGAGAACTGTAGTTAAAAAAAACATCTATACCTTTTTGCTTTGCCATAAATAGAAGTTCCAATAACTTAAATATTTTTTCTTTCATCTCCACCTCCCTTAAATCTATTGCAAATTCTTAAGCAGTTGATGTCAATTTTTCTCTTAGGTCTTTCATTATCTGTGCAACTTTCCTGTCTGCAGCTTAGACAATCCCTGCACCGTACCTGCATTGCCTTTCGAGCTGCCGGGGCGTCCTCTGCTTTTATCAGCTGTTTGTCTTTTCCGCTTCCAAGTACGACAAACTTATTCAAGCACCTACATCGAAATTCCCTTTGGTTTGTAATGTGCAGCTCCGTCCCGCAAACGGGACAGAGCATTATTAATTTTTTATTGTTGTATCTTGCCATCTTTACACCTCGACTTCTCTCTGGTATAATTCAATAAGGTTAAATTATATTTTAGCTTGCCGCTTCTGTTACAGCAGAGCGGTTTTTTTTATGTTCTTTATAATATTTCATGCGTCTATAAGCAGCTGACTCAGAGATGCCATACATCTCACCTATCTCTTTAAATGTAATTCCATCCTCTCTATACTTGAGCATGTCTAAAGTATCATTATCGTTTAGAGCTGAGCTTACTTTTCTGCTTCCTTCGTTTAGCATTTTAAAGCTTGTTTCAGGCGGCACCTTGAGCAATATTGCTACTACAAGCGCATACCAGTTATCTTCCATAACTCGCCTTTATGTTACTTACACATTTCCTGCATACAATTTTCTCTTTGAATTTTAATAATTCGCCTGGATTATCCTCTTCACAAAATACGCAGCTCACTTGAGGTTCATATTTTTTTAGAACGATATTTTCTTCATCGGTGAATATCTCTAAAGGATCACCTTCTTGAATGTCATAACTTCTCCTCAGTTCCTTAGGAATTACAATTCTTCCTAAGTCATCAATTTTTCTAACTATTCCTGTTGCCTTCATGATTATCCCTCCCAAATTATTTTTAACAGTTGTAATGTTATTTTTGCCAGCTCGTAATATTGCTGCGGTGTTAGAGTATCTACTACGTCATAATCAATCGGTAGGTCCTCAGGCTCCGGTTCTTGCAGAGGTAGAACTTCTTTAATCTCCTCAATGTTTTGATGTGTTTCTTCTTTAAGCTTTTCAATGATTTCTTTTGGCCCTACCTTAATTGGTTCTATTGTTTTTTCTATACGACCGTCATAGTAATCGATTACTTCATCAACAAGTTTATCAATACTTTTCTTTGTTTCTTCTTTTATAGGTTCTTTTGTATGCTCTGGCACTTCTTTAACCTCTACTTTCTTATTAGACTTTTTCCTGCTATTAGGCGGTAATCCCTTTGCTCGTAAAAACGTTGATACTTGACTTTGTGCTACTTTTAATTCTCTTCCAATTGCACTGTCGCTTAACCCTTGATTATATAAATCTACTATTCTATCTTTCATTAGATCTGTCATAGTGTTTAAATATCCTCCTTCTTCCAAGATTTTTTCAACTTCAAATGTCCTTAACCCTGTTAATTGGCACAATATTTCTATCTGCCTATCTTTGTTTTTTGCATCCTTATAAAGCATTCGAATTTCTGATTTTGTGTAACCATTTATCACCTTCCTTCCCCCTTTTCAATCTTATAGGTTCGTTGTTTTTAATTTTCGAGCTGCAATGCGGGCATATGTAGTTACTCATGTTAATCTTGTTGCTCACATTCCATACTTCACCGCATAGCGTGCAGTAAAGATAGACTTTCATTTTAAGCTATCAGCTCCTAATACCTCTGTCATTCGTTCTTTGTATTTTTGTAGGGCATCTATCACGGAGTCGATGTCGGAGTGTTTTACCGGCACTCGTAGTATGCTGCCGTAACTGCTTAAATACATAAAAGCATAATCTTTATCAAAAGATGTATCCAAATGGACCTCAACCCTTTTATCCTCTGATACTACTGATAGATTCATTCAGCCGCCTCCAGCTCCTTCATCAGCTGGTCGAGCCTTTCATTACAGCGCTTAATCTTTTTCTGTGCTGCGCTATAGGCTCTTCCTACTTTAAATATCTCAGCTTCTATTTCATCTTTTGTCCTCTCTGCCGGTAGCAATATCTGTTCCTTTATTGCCTTCACCTTTGGGATTGTTATTCCTAATCTGCTTCTGGCTGCATGTACATCAGTTAATT
>JAQWCF010000146.1 GCA_028706105.1 Candidatus Margulisiibacteriota bacterium | reverse complement strand
CTCTAACGATAGGTGCTGTTGGTCTAAGGTTAGTGATATCAACAACCTTGAAAGAACCACTATCTAAAGGCTTGCCATCTCCATAAAGCTTAGTAAGATAATATCTATCATCCTCTAAGAATTTGTAGTGGTCGGAATATTCAATCTTGCCGCCTTTTCCTGTCCCAAGTCCAAAGAAGTATCTCCTACCAAGACCGATTATAGCTTTGTTAGTTGGTACATATACAGATTGAATTAACTTAGTTGGATGCGGAAAACGAGAAACATAGCTTCCATCAGGCTGTATTTTCATAATAGCAGGCATAATTTTTGTGTAATAGTCAACTGGATTACAGATAAACAACACTTCATTTACTGTCCTATATAATCCATTAGGTCCAACTGCTAATGCTGCTAAAATACCACCATAAGTATCAGGGCTAATTTCATTCATTGGTACCGCTACAAGGTTGGGGTAGCCATCTGTTGCGTCGAATGCTCCGTTCGGGTCTTTTGTCATGCCCACAGGTTCGTCAACACCAGTTCCGAGGATGATTGCCTTTTCAAGTCCGTTAGAAATTGCTTCAAGAAGGATAGTTCTAACGTATCTATCAATCCATGTAGGACCTATCTCAAGCATAGCCTTGCATATTGGAATAAACGCTGACAATTTGTTTTGTGCTAAATTAATAACATCCGTTCCAGCGGTCAATTCTTTTACGATTGTATCGCACAACTTACCCCAAGTAGCTAAATGCCTTCCATCTTGGGTAGAAATAAGGATTTCTGTCAAAATTCCAGTGTTTTGGAAGTTAATTTCAGTTAAAAGCGGATGAGCTTCTTGAATGTCCTCGAATATTGAATCGATAACAGTTGTTGGAAGCGTTTCATCAATCAAAGTCAATGCTTGTTGAGGATTGCTTGATTTCATTGCTTCTATAACTTTTTCATAGTATTTAGTTTCCTGAGAAGTAAGAACTCTTGCTCCTCTTCCTGCTAAAATGTTGTTGTCTGATGCCTGAACATATCCTTGTGCTTCAGCTAAAACAGCCTCTTGCAACATATCAGTATATTCTGTAAATGCTACTTGGAATGCTTCATCATTCCCATCTTTTAAAGCTTGATTGAGTTTGTTCATAATTTCTGCTTTTTGTAAAGCCAATAAATCTTTGTTTTTCATATCTTGTTGCTCCTCTCTTATTTTAAAATTGATAAAAATGTTTTTTGAATTTTGCTTTCTTTCGGTGGTTCCGGAACTGGATCCGGCTCGGGTTCTTTTGGTACTTCTTGTTTAAATTCCTTTGCTAATGCTACAAGTGCTTTGTTGTATTTAATGCTCTGTTCAAGTGTTTTAGTTACTTGTTGCAACATTTCTTTTGCTTCTGTCATGTCTTTTTCTTCTGATATAACTTCATCGCAAAGACCATATTCTAAACAATCATTTGCCGTTAACCATGATTCACCTTCTAATAATTCTATTAGTTTTTCTTCAGTCAACTTGCCATTTGATTTTTCAAGATAGGCTTTTCTGTTGCCTTCCATGATTTTGTCTAAATCGTCTGCAGCTTTTCTCAATTCAGTTGCATTGCCATAAGCGATATTTATTGCATTATGTATCATCTGCATAGTGTTACTATACATTTTAACTTCATCGCAAGCCGTTAATACAAACGAAGCAGCAGAAGCTGCAAAGCCATCTACATATCCAATAACCTTAGCAGAATGTCTCTTTAATTGATTTCTAATTGCCATAGCTTCATAAACATAGCCACCATATGAATTCACATACAAGTTGATTTGTGTTACATCAGGATATTTTGCAAGCTCACTCCTAAAATGATTAGCGGATGTTTCATTTTCAATAATTTCATCAGTCCACCAATCATAAGAATCACCCTGTATATATCCGTAGATGTACATATCAAGTGTTGTTGGATTGTCCGCTTGTTGCTTTATTTCCCATATCCTTTTGATTTCCCTTCCCATCTACTCACCTCCCTCGATTTTATTAGATACATTTGGATCACCTCCCAGAGAATTCAATAAATCCTCTACCGAACTATAATTCTTAGTTATCCAATGTTGCCAAGCCCAAGGCTCGTCAATTATCTGTTCTCCTACAAGTTTTCTTATATCATTAATGCAGAACGCACCGCTTGCTATAAGCTTGTCTATTGCAGTTGCTACGTTTAATAGGTCAATATGTTTAATTGCTTTACTGTCAATTTCTAAATAAGTACCCTGACTAAAATTCAAATACCCTGTTCGCTTGCGGTTTATTTCTTCTTGCAAAGTATCAATTAGAGGATCCACCGCAAATGTTAATAATACATCGACAACATTATCGTCTATATTTGCTAAGTCGCCTTTCAATAATACAGGCGGAATTCCATAGCTTCTTGCCGTAAAGTCATATATGTCATCAATCATAGCTTTTATATCTCTGGTGCTTTCAGGTGCATAAGTCTTTTTCTCATTCTCTTTCCACTCTTGCCCTTTACCTATAGGCAATGCAGCATTGTCACTGTTTAGCCATTTGCTGATTTTTTCATTAATCAGCTTGTCAAATGCTTCCCTTTCGGGAGTGCCTGCTACGGGTATGGTGTCATATTTAAATATGCCTTTTGTACCTCTGGTTTTTTTATACGCATTCACACTATATGCTATTAACTTTGCATAACTGCTGTATAGCCCGTTTACTACATTTCG
>JAQWCF010000145.1 GCA_028706105.1 Candidatus Margulisiibacteriota bacterium | reverse complement strand
CATACATCTTTTCTTTTCCTTCACCCCGGTACCGGTAGGTGTGCAGAGGTAATGATGCTATTGTCTCAGCAATGATTCTCACGCAGGCGAAAACAGCTGTAGTCTGCATAGAGGTTCTTTCATTGACTACCTTGCCGGAGACACTTTGCCCCATGTAGAAATTTGGGGCCTGGCTGACACTGTCTTTTGGTTTGTCACGGGATTTAAAAAGACGTTTTAGAAAATTTGCCAAGGCTTTTCATTCCTCCTTCCATCGTTTTTGGGTATAAAAAAACACCCTTTATAGAGTGTTTGAGTTAAATACCTTTTAATTAATTCATTACTTTCTCTGCTTCGTCTAACTCATACTTGGTTTTCTCACTTGAGTACTGATGATATTCAAGGTGTCCATCTCTCTGTAATCGACCAATCAAAATATAGCTGGGGATATTTTGCTCTAAACAAAACTTGCTGATTTGCATTAATGAAAAATCCCCGTATTCTACAAATGAATTATATTCGTCTAAATCAAGCAATGCATTTGCAGCAAACTCATCAGCTCTATACTCGACTTCATTTTTTACAAACTCATAATCAATCAGCTTTTCCTCTATATCTCCATTGAGGATGTGTCCGATCTCGTGAAATAGAGTAAACCAAAAGACATCTGCAAATTTGCGCCTTACAGTCATGATTAAACTAATGGTTTCATCATTGTTTTTTTTAATAACACCTTGGACAGGAGCCCCAGTGAAATGCTTGACAATAGCGAATTTAATACCACACTCAGCAAAGCATTCCCTAAGTTTTAAATGGATAGATTTAATATCTTCTTCAAAGGTAAGCTTTCGAATTAAAGACAACTTACTTCTCAATTTATCTATATCAAGCTCTTGATCAATTTTTTTATTAGATGTTATTAAATCACAGACTCTAAGCCAAGTAAAAAGAATATACGGGTCCACATTATCTGCTACAGCTAAACGATAAGCCCCCGTTTGAGATATTTCTGGTATTACAGTTAAGCTACTTACGTTCAATAATTTTCTTAACTTAATTACCCACATTGACTCTTGGGTTTCTAGGCTCAACAGTCCTATCTCTTGAATATAATCAGTGATATTTTTTAATTTTTGTACAATCTCCAGCTCTTCTTTTGAGATCATATTTATTTCTTCAAAGTCAGCCATTTCTTTATCGTAGTTTGCTTGTAAATTTATCCAAAAACTGGCATCGATGCCAAAAGCATATTCAAGCTTTTTTGCAAAAGATACAGAAATAGACTTTAGACAGTTCACCAATTTGCTTATATGAGCCTCTTTTACTCCAGTTCTAATAGCTAGTTCTCGTTGACTCATATTGCGATCTTCTAATATTTCTTTTAATGTCTCACCTGGGTGAATAATAAACTCACGGGATAAGCCATTCATTTTTTCTGCCATGATAATTCATCACCCCCTTAATTATAACAGTATCACAATTTTTCAATGCTGCAGCCTCTAAACTGTCAGTATACGGCTGAACAATTAATCTGACATTTCCTGTTATTGTAATACCGTAATACCCTTTTAAATCCTCATACAATGGATGGGGTTTGCCAAGTCCTGTTGTTAAATAAACGCTAAAATTAGGCGAGGCTATTAGTTGATTGACTCTTTTTTTAGCCGCTCTAGCAATGTTGCTCCCAATTTCTTTTTTCATCAACTCAAAATCATTGAAATATTCCAAGACTGTTTTATTATCGTACTCAATTAGCACCTCTTCGCAACCACCACCCAACTTTCCCAAAAGGTTAACTTTCCCTATTGGTTAAGTTTATTATATACCAAATAAAGATTTTTTACAAGCCGCAATAAAATTTTTTAAAAATGGTTCGCAAAAGGCTGGCAATAGTTGTACTATATCACTCAGAATTAATTAGCTCATGAATTCTTCCGTCCAGTACCACCGGGCTTTTTTGAGACCTTCGACTTCTTTTGTTTTATCTTTTTTCGCCACCCGTGAAATATACTTAATGACATTACCCAAACAGTATCCCAGTTTCTTATCTTCAATGACATCAAGTTCTTCTACCATTCTTCTACCCCACTGTCACAAAATAATCATATCCCTCTTATCATAAATAGATCCCCCATCATCGGGCGGATTTACTGTGGCTCTGGCCAGACCCATGATCATGGCTACAATGCCGTCAATCTTTTCTACGGATTTCTCCTTATCAACTTTGATATTTCCGGCAGGATCGGTTCTCACCACAATATTATCCGCCATCCATCTAAGCACCGGATGACCGCCATGGGCGATTTGCTGGCTTAAAATCAAGCGCATCATTTCTTTGGTAGGTGGTGACATATCCTTAAAACCCTGACCAAAGGGCACAACCGTAAAGCCCATACCTTCTAGATTTTGGCTCATCTGGGTAGCTCCCCAGCGGTCGTAGACAATTTCCCTAATGTTATATTTCTCTCCCAGCCTTTCGATGAACTTTTCAATAAAGCCATAATGAACCACATTCCCCTCCGTTAAGTTTAGCAGTCCCTGCTGATACCAGATGTCATATGGTACGCTATCTTTTCTCACCCGCAGATAAAGAGTCTCTTCCGGTATCCAAAAGTAAGGAAGCACATAGTATTTGTCCCCCTCCTCCTCTGGTGGAAATACCAGCACAAAGGCGGTGATATCGGTAGTAGAGGATAAATCAAGTCCTGCATAGCAGGCCCTTCCTTTCAGCTCTTCCGGATCAACCGGGAAATTACACAAATCCCACTTCTCCATGGGCATCCATTTAATATTCTGCTTTAACCACATGTTTAACCTTAGCTGCTTAA
>JAQWCF010000144.1 GCA_028706105.1 Candidatus Margulisiibacteriota bacterium | reverse complement strand
TAATGTTTCTGAAAGTACATTTGATTCAAGACAATTTGGGTTTATTAGTAAAGATCAAATAATAGGTAAAGTTAATAAATAAAAATATGAAAAATAAAATATTAATTCTTTCGTCAGTTCTTTGTTTAGGAATCGTTGCTTCCTATGTTGCTTTTGGTTGGAGTGAACCAACAGGATCAATGCCAAGTGATTATAAAACACCACTAAATACGAGTATTGAAACACAAGATGTTACTGCAGGCAAGCCAGTTGTTGTAAATCTTGATTCAGACCAAGTTGACGGTTATAACGCTAGTGATCTTTTAGCGGCGACAAGTTCAAGTTCTTCTTGCCCTGATAATTATGCTAATTTATGCACTAATGGGGGAGGTTTAGAATTTGTTTATGAGGGGAAGACTTTGCATATTGACGCAACCCCTAGGTCTCCAAAGGTAGCAATTCCTATTGGTTCGTATCTAAACTTTTTTTTCCAATATAGTACAGCCGTTGAGAGTTGTTCTATTATCGGAGCAAGGGTTCCTTCAAAAGAAGAATTTCAAGCTGCTTGTGAAGCTCTTGGAGGACCAAATGGTAATGGGCTGACATCTTTTGATCATTCTTTGACTGGAAAAATTGAGTTTACGAGTACTTCATCTAAAACTAGATCTGATATGATTACTAGTGCTTTAGGAGGTTCTTGTTCTAATTTTGGTGAAGTAGGTGTTGCTAGTGTGACAGGAACAGAGGTATGGTATCGTTGTATTCGCTAGGGAAACAAGGATCTGCCAGTATTTTTAGTCTAGAGAGTTTAATTAAAGTTAAAAACGAGTAATTCTTGATACATGTTTTTCTATTAGAAAACGTGGACACCATATAAGACTTTTTATTTACTTAATGCCTTTTTTTTGCTAATATCAAGCTATGGAAAAAATAGTATCATTTTGCAAAAGAAAAGGTTTTGTATTTCAGTCATCGGAAATATATGGTGGTCTAGGAGGCTTTTATGACTATGGTCCACTAGGAAGTCAGATGAAAAAAAATATTAAGGATAGCTACCTTAATTTTATGGTAAATTCTAGACAGAATATTGTTAGTTTAGATAGTGCTATTATTACGAACTCAAAGGTTTGGGAAGCTTCTGGGCATTTAAAGAATTTTACAGACCCTTTAACTGAGTGTAAAAGTTGTCATAAAAGATTTAGAGCAGACCATTTAATGGAAAAGAATAATGTTAATGATTTGTCTTTACTTAAATGTCCTGAATGTGGAGGAGAATTAATGGATGTAAGAAACTTTAATTTAATGCTTAAGACTTTTATTGGTCCAGTTGAAGATGCTTCAGCCGTTGCTTATTTAAGACCAGAGACAGCGCAATCTATTTTTATAAACTTCAAAAATGTTTTAGATACTCAAAGAATTAAAATTCCTTTTGGAATTGCTCAAATAGGAAAAGCTTTCAGAAACGAAATTACTCCTTCTAACTTTATTTTTAGAACCAGAGAATTTGAACAAATGGAGATGGAGTTTTTCATCAAGCCAGGAGAACAAGAAAAATGGTATAAGTATTGGATTAGCGAAAGTATGAGATGGTATACAGAGGTTTTGGGAATTAAAAAAGAAAATTTAAGAGTAAAAGAGGCAGCTAAAGAAGACCTTGCTCATTATGCAATTGCTTGCTCTGATATAGAATACAATTTTCCATCTATTGGATGGTCCGAAATAGAAGGTATTGCAAGTAGAGGAGATTATGATTTAAGTCAACATGAAAAGTTTTCAGGACAAGAATTAAAATATTTTGATGAAGCTACTAAGGAAAAATATGTTCCTTATGTTATTGAGCCATCAGTTGGTGTAGATAGATTAATGCTTGCTTTAATTTGTGATGCTTATAGCGAGTATGAAAAAGGAAGATCTCAAGACGGAGATAGTATGGAAACAGTTCTTAAGCTTAATTCAAAAATATCACCTGTTAAGATAGCGGTTTTACCTCTTGTTAAAAACAAAGAAGTGATAACTTCAAAAGCTAAAGAGGTTTTTGATTTGTTGTCTCCTTATTTTATCTCAGAGTATGACGAAACAGGAACCGTAGGAAAAAGATATAGGAGGCAAGATGAAATAGGAACTCCATTTTGTGTAACTATTGATTTTGAAACATTAGAAGATAATGCGGTTACTATTAGAAATAGAGACACTATGGAACAAGAAAGAGTTTTGATTAGTGAATTAAAAGAATATTTTAATAAAAATGTATAAAAAAACTACTTTAAAATCAGGATTAAGAATTGTCACAATCCCTGAGAAAGATACGGAAACAGCTACTGTTTTAGTTTTAGTTAAAACCGGTTCTAAGTATGAAAAAAAAGAAGTGGGAGGAATTTCTCATTTTCTAGAACATATGCTTTTTAAAGGAACCACAAATCATAAAACAGCGATGGAAGTTATTGAGCCGATAGACGCTATCGGAGGAATAACAAATGCTTTTACAGGAGAAGAATATACTGGATATTGGGCTAAGGTTAATAATCAATATACGGATTTTGCTATTGATTGGGTTTCTGATATTTATTTAAATTCAATAATTTCTGCTAAAGAAATAGAAAAAGAAAGAGGAACTATCAAAGAGGAGTTTAATATGTATTTAGATACTCCAATGAGATATATTTGTGAGGTCTGGAAAGATTTATTATTTGGTGATCAACCAGCAGGAAGAGATGTTATTGGAACTAAAAAAACTATTCTATCAATTAGCCGAAAGCAAATTTTAGATTATATGCATTCTCAATACAAAGCTACAAATACAGTAGTTTGTGTGGCTGGAAAAATAAAGGAAG
>JAQWCF010000143.1 GCA_028706105.1 Candidatus Margulisiibacteriota bacterium | reverse complement strand
TCGAGAGTATAAACCTTAACTTCGCTACTAACTTTATCGATAGTTTTGTTCGTTGTAATTGTTTTTATGGATTCTTTAGAGTCTTGGGATAATAATTGATTATATAAAACTACATCGTCCTCATACATTTTTACTTCCCAAAGTTCTATTGGTAAATCTTTAAAATTAATAGCGTTCATCTGGTAAGAAGTAAAGGAATTCGCTACGAAGATAACCTTAGATTGTGACCAGTCAACATCATCTCTTTTTAAATTATTTTTCGTCCTTTCATTATACTCCAAAATAAAATCTGATTTATTATTCAGCATTAAGGCTAAATAAGCGTAGCCCTGATCAATAACACTGAAACTTCGATCCCTTTTATATTCGATAATTACAAAAGAATTATTTTCTTTATCAAAAGCTAATGTGTCAATTCTAAAATTATGCAATGCAAACTCGGTACTTACAAATTCTAAACTAAAGACACAATTTAAGTTTGCCTCCGTTAGTTTTTGAATATCTCTTTCCAAATCAATATTTTTTTCTTTTATAACAGATAATGATGAATGATTTTTTTTAAAAAGTGGCATATCTTTGAATTATTTTATTTCTTAGTTTGCATTAATTAATATGGGCTAAAGCATAAACATCGTTTCCGTTTCCATAGTAGCTGTCATACACATGTTGATATACAAAATCAAAGCAAGCTTGCTTTTCATTTTGTGAATATGATTCTGGTAAATCTGTAAAAACAATATCTCTAATTGTAACCCTAACATCAGCACGTGCTTGTTGTTTCTTGCGCCAATCAAGCACCAACTTATTACCTTTATTTAATTTTTCAAGAATTTCATGAGCAACCTTTTTTATCTTATTTTTTTCCTTTTCCGATAAATCATTCTTGTAAAGTAAATCAAATATAGCCAACTCCTCTTCGCTGAGATTTTCTCTTGCACTTCGCTTTTCTTCTTCGTTAAGTCCTTGCGCAAATTTCATCAACTCTTCAAAAAACTCTTCAATATTTTTCGCTCCGGAATTATATTCTTCAATTAGCTTTTTAAATTTATCCGCTAAATCCATTCTCTTTGAATTTAACTTAATCATGTCTTTCAATTTGTTTTCAATCTCTGCTTTTAATTTTTCCGTGGCAATATGTTTTTTTTCATTTGAAAAATAATTTTTTAACTTTTCAAAATCAATTTTGCTTAAATCGGTAATTTTGCTATTATCTTTTATTTTATAACCATCAGCTTCGATCGACTGATCAAGAATCCTTTCAATCTTGTCTGCAATCGCTTCAATATCGACTTCTTTTTTAGTTAAAACCCTAATTCTGTTTGCCAACACTCGGAATAATTTGACCTGTTCAAAGTATCTGTTTGCACTTTTGTCAGGTAATATAGCACCAAAAAATCTAACGGCTTGATCAGCCATTGCTAAATACTTTTTTTGGCTTTCTTCACTGGTCAATATAATATCAACTGCTTCTTCAATTATCTGAATCTTTTCTAACTCATCTGATTTTTTAATTTTTTCCAGATCTATTTTTAAATTATTACAAAAATCATTCACTAACTTGATTTGAAATTCCAAATTTTGCACTAAATCTTCCTTTGGTTTAATTGGGTTATTGACATCATCAGTGCCAGTTGCGTAAACCGCCAAAGCTTTCTGTAAATTTCTAAATACACCAATATAATCAACAATTAAACCATTTTCCTTGCCTATATAAACCCTATTTGCTCGAGCTATGGTTTGCATGAGCGTATGATTTTTCATCGGCTTATCAATATACAAAGTGCTTAAACATTGAACATCAAATCCGGTCAACCACATGTTGCAGACAATCACAATTCTCAATGGATCATTTGGATCTTTAAACTTTGTTTCCAAATCTTCATTAGCCATTCTCTGTCTATGTGGCACAATGTCTAAGCCATACTTTTTAAAATAATCAATTTCATTTTGTGATGAGCTTATAACAACGGCAATATCTGGGCATCCAGGCTGTGCTTTTAATTTATTGTACATTTTAACAGCTGTTAAACGATCAATTGTCACAAACATGGCCTTGCCGTCATTGCCTCTTTCATTAAAATGAGTAATACAGTCTTTGGCTATTTCATTTAATCTGTCTTCTCGAGTTATTAAATGGTATTCACGCTCAAATTCTCTAACTAATTTTTTCTCTTGATCTTCATCAAGTTCTACTTCCTCTAATAAATTATTTACTCCCAGTTCTAATTCTTCGGCTTTTAGTTGTAGCGATGGAATTCTATTCTCATAATACAAAGGTACCGTTGCGCCATCTTCAACTGACTGACGAAAATTATAAACGCTGACGTAATCGCCAAATGTTTCAACCGTTTCTTGCTCCTCACCTTTAATCAATGGCGTTCCGGTAAATCCAATAAAGTTTGCATGAGGCAAAGCATTTCTCATATTGAGAGCCAATAAATCATATTGACTACGATGAGCTTCGTCGGTCATCACGATAATATCTGAACGATCGGATAATACTGGAAACTGCTTCTCGCCCTCCCGCATTTGAAATTTCTGAATCAAAGTAAAAACTATTCTATGATCACCAGATAACAATTCTCTTAAATGCACAATACTACTAGCATGCACACTATCTTCTGGCTCCTTAACTGCTCCGACATTGGCAAAGTTTTTATAAATCTGTCCATCTAACTCCTGACGATCGGTAACAACGAGAAAAGTATAATTGCCTTGAAATTTTCTTAACACTTTTTGCGAAAAGAAAATCATTGAATAGCTTTTGCCACTGCCTTGCGTATGCCAAAATACTCCCAAACGTCCACGCTCTTCTTTGTTTTCTTTTACTTGCTTTAATGAAGTAATAGCATTATTA
>JAQWCF010000142.1 GCA_028706105.1 Candidatus Margulisiibacteriota bacterium | reverse complement strand
GGGATCCTAAATGCTTTTTTGCCATAACTCACAGCATAGATCTTCCTGCCATTCTTCAAAGTAATAAATGGCGTAAAGATATACTTTACAAGATCATTGGAACGCTGTTTCTCATCGTTATCTTTTGACAAAAAAACACCTCCCTTCAAATTGACCTAGCATAAAGATAGGTCTTTAGGTCCTTGAAGGATAAGGTCAAGCAGAGTATAATACCATATCTACCTATGGTTATATCGCGGTTTACCCCGTACTTAACCTTTCTTCAAGAGCAGAATGTCATTGAAGCTGTTACTTCTTTGGCTTTCTGCTTTCTATTATGATAACATAAAAATCCATATCGGTAAGAGGTAAAACACTATATACAGCAGAATCTTATTCACAATACACCACATATTGTGCGATTAACTATGTGGATATCTTTGAGTTGAATTATATACTTTAGGTTTCTTCTTGTTGAACAATATTGTTTACCAAAAATTTACCAACCTCAAATACGAATTATTGTTGGAACAGATTTTTTTGTTTAGCGTTCTGTAGTAAGCTCAAAATGTTTTTATTCAGAGAACAATCGAACGTCAAAACCTAAACACTTTAATGCTTTATTAACTCTATTATTTCTTAAGAATGTAACATCAGGCCTGCCCCAACCAATTAATTCTCCAACAATGCTTCTTCCTAAATGCTCTAAATGATATCTAGGGTTATAAACACTCTCATATACCCTTTCTTCAATCCTTTGGTTGTCATGAAAAAGCAAGTACCTTAATACATCATTAATCATTAAATTATCCTTAGTTTTTTGTTTCATTAACCATTGTACATATAGTTCTATTCTTTCTTCTATAGTAGTTTTATAATCTTCTGGTAAATTAAATTGGCTATTTTTTATTTGTCTAGCATGATTCCTTGCGGCATGATTTTGTTTCATAATTTTAAACATTTCATCTTCTGATAAATCTCTTTCTTTTATTTGGCTTAATATATTTCTATTCGATATGCTCCATTCATTTATGTGTACATCTTCAGAGTTAGGTGCAGAATCAAGACTTTCCCACCAACGTATCGCATTTCTTATTGCGCCTTCAGGATTCCGTTTATTTTTATGATATTCATTATTCACTATGTCAATACTCTTATGTTCGTCATGCTTTTTTATCAAATATGTGTAGTAATATGCATGAAGCAACTGATCAGTGATTATAGATATCTCAGCCTTTGGATCTACCCAATTTGGTTGTTTGCACTCTTCTTGCATACGACGTTTCACTAATTCTATATTATTCTGAGTCTCTCTCCACTCTTGTAAAAACCAAAGCTTTCTCTTGTCTTTTTTTGCTTCTTTTTTAAAATCTTTAACTCCGGGTTTTAAAATAAATAAATGACTGAATTGTTCTTCGAAAATATCTTGTAAAGATGCATCGATTTTTTCTTTTTCTTCTCTTTCTGTTTTAGTCATATTAATATATTCATCAATTTTATCTAAATCTTCAACTGTTGCCTGGACGCTATTCTCTCTAAGGTAATTAAAAAAATTATTGATCTCATGCTTTTGATCATCAGAAAGATCTTCCTCATGAATAAACACACCTGCTTCGACGTTATCATGCATTGCACTATTAGTAATATTGTGTGAGCCTATATATATTCCATATCCGTGAAATACTATTACCTTAGGATGGAAATATTCAGCAAAAGGATAAAATTTAACAACGGATGAAGCAATAGCTTTTCTTACAATTTCCATTTTTGACGAGATCTCATGATTAAAAAGGCCCCACCACTCAAGAGCTATATTGTTTTTTATGCAAGCATTAACAAGTTTAGGGTCTTGCGTATAAGCAACAGCCGCCGATATTTTTGTTACAGATTTTGGAATATCTCCTAATAATAATACAAAATTTCGTTTTGTTTTTATGTCAAAATATAATTCGATCATAATTAGTATCTCCTTCTAACCCACATCACAGTTATAAAAAACACTTGGAACTCAAGTAAATATGAATATGATTTCTTACAACTTACTCAATAAAATAATCAGAGTCTATCTTTTTAACTTCATATGATGCCATTGTGCTTACTCCCAAATTGTGGTCGATCATTAGGTTTGCGAGTTCGTCTGCGTCGATCAGCACGATCTTATTATCAATTTTCTTTACGTACTCCCAAGCATCAGGGGTGAAGAAAGATGTTGTGATCATTACACCTTTCTTTGCCCGTTGACCCTGGAGAGCTCCGGCAAATTTCTGGACTTCGGGGCGTCCAACAGCGCAGGCCGATCTTTTTGCCTGTATGTATATGATGTCGAGGCCAAGGCGATCTTCTTTGATTATGCCGTCTATGCCTTCGTCGCCGGATCTTCCGATTGCTTCGCCTGCATCTTTACGGCTGCCTCCGTAACCCATATTCAACAAGAGTTCAACAACAAGCTTTTCAAAAAGACTTGGTGAGACTTTCTTGATCTGTTCAATTATGTTGTCGGCCAGGTTTTTTCTTAGAGTAAAATATGCTGTTTCAAGGGCTTCTTCGGGGTCCAGATGTCCATTTAATTCTGGAAGAGGAGAAGTTGTCTTTTCTTTTTTAGTTGTAATGAACTCAATAAACTCTGGATATCTTTCAAGAGATTTAGCAGTAATCTTTTGAGGCTTTTCAGCTAATAAGTCTTTTCCTCTTTTGGTAATTTGAAAAAATCCTCTTCGGGGGGATTCCAACAAACCAGCTTTGCAAAGATAGGTCCTTGCCCAACCGCCCCTGTTAAGGAAAACTGCCTGATTGCCACTTGGCAGTAATTGCGTTCTTTCTTCCGGGGTAAGTTGAAATTCATCAGCGAGGACATCGGCCGACGCTCTTAATGAGTGTTCTTTCCCGTCTTGTGC
>JAQWCF010000141.1 GCA_028706105.1 Candidatus Margulisiibacteriota bacterium | reverse complement strand
TCACAGTGGCATAGTTCAACTCACTTGCATTCCCCATTTCCACACTTATTTTAAATCATTTACACCAAATAATTTGCAGTGTTGCAAGTTATTTCTATTTTTGTACGGAAACGGTGAATACAAGCCTTAATGTTATGGGCAATATTAAAAAACGAAAAACTCTGCAATAAAAGGAAATATGGAAAAAATATTAGATTTTTTTTCGAATAATTATGAATGGATATTTTCAGGAATAGGTGTTTTTATAATTTCATTATTCTTGATACGAAAATATAAAGGACAGAAACAGAAAGTTGGCAATAATTCAGTTGGTATTCAAGCAGGCAGAGATGTGAAAATCAAGAAGTTTAAAAACAAAAAGGATGTTTGAAAAGCAAAAACAAGAAACGGGAGAAGGCGGAACTTCTCTTCAAGCTGGAAATGACATTAAAATTATTCAGAATGTTGGATTACAGTTTTTAGAAGTGAAAGAGATATTTCATTTATTGTTAAGTGAAAATTTTCCAAAACTTAGAGAAATTGCATCACAGACAGCAATACAGAATATTGAGCATTATTTGGAAAAATTCGAAACGAAATTCGCACAAAATTTCAATAGAATTGACGTAGAAAAAATTAAAGACCCTGATATTCAGTTTAGCTTCAATGAAGTTGTTGAAGCTAGTGCAAGAAAGGGAAATAAAGTAGATACTGATGTTTTGTCTGAACTATTAATTGAGCGTATTAGCATAGAGTCAAATGATTTTATTTCTATTGTTTCGAGTGAAGCAATTAAAATAGTTCCTAAGTTAACTCCTGAGCATATTAGTTTTTTGTCTTTAGTACAATATTTCACATCGGTTGTTCATTCGACATTTACAGATTTAAGACAATTAGAGCAACCAGCTTTATTAATTGTTGGTCTCACGAGTAATAGTTTTAACTTGAGTCATTCAAATAAACAGTACTTGCAATTTACTGGAACATTGTCAGCGTTGAATATTATTAGTAGAGATTGCATGAAAATTACAAAGAACAATTATCCGTTTGTTAAGGACATTGCTGATGATGAGTTAGCTAAACTAATTGAGCAAAAAGCCCCATCCTATAAAAAGCTTATGGATATCTATAAAATAAATGAATTATATCAAATCACTTTGACTACTGTTGGACAAATGATTGCGTTAGCTAATTTAAAAAGAGTTTTAGGAAATCTTGATTACGGTATTTGGATAAAATAAAGCCCATAACACGCGGTATAAAACATTGGGGTTTAAGTGGTTATTCGGGTGTTCTGCCCCGCATCAAGTTCGGTGTAACTTGACAAGCTAGTAGTCCGCAATCCCCAACGATTTCATACCGCCACCGTTGTAGCCAATTATAGAAATCGACGTCACAGAAGACAAAAACAACATATTAGAAAATAGAATTAGCGAAAATATGAAACTTTATTCTCAAAGAGCAATTGCAATAGCAACCTATTTTGGTGGACCTCTAGCTGCTGGAATTTTGATTAGAAAAAACTTCATTAATCTAGGAAAAGAAAAGCAAGGTTTAAATTCCTTAATAATTGGAATATTAAGTACCCTGTTAATATTTTACGGAATATTCCAGATTCCTGAATCAATATTAGATAAAATCCCGAATGCTTTGATTCCTCTTATCTATACAGGAATAATTTATTTAATAGTTGAAAATCTGCAAGGTCAAGAACTTAACAAGCACAAAGAAGAAAAAAATGAATTCTATTCAAATTGGAAAGCCACTGGTATAGGTGCTATTTGTTCAGTAATTCTAATTGGTGGAATATTTGCATATGCTTATTTATCACCAACAGATTGGGATGTAGATAAATATGATTCGGGACTGAAAAAATACAATGAGAATGAACAGGTAGCGATGAAATTATTTGATATGCTGGAAAGAAATTCGAAAAATGAGATAGTATTATTTATCGAAAAAACAGGAATTCCTAAATGGGAAGAATGCATTGAAATTTTAAACGAAATGAACACAATTGAAAACATACCACAAGATTTTCAAAAACAAAACCAATTATTACTTGAATATAGTAAATTAAGGATTGAAGCTTATGAATTAATATCAAAAGCTATATTTAATGAAACATCAGAATATGATGAAGAAATAATTAAACGGCATAAACGAATTGATGAAATTATTAATGAACTTTAAAAATGAACCTATATGAATTTTAGAGCATCATTTTGTGACCCATTTAAACCAAAGATTATTGAAATTGGAAACATTGAGAAAGAAAAGATTATTGAAACTTTTGAAAAAATTCCGTGGAAAGAACTTTTGAATAAAATGGAATCTTCCAAAAGTGAAGAAATTTATTATTCACCTTCTCTCGAAATTGAAAACAAAGACAATAAGAATGGTATTGTTATTTCAGCCGTTGATGGTCGTGAATGGTATATCTTTTTTAAAAGACCAAAATTGGTAAAGAAACTATTTGGACTAATTGAGAAAATAAATGAAAATTATACGACTGAAATACAAGGTCAAACAGAAAAAGATGCTTTAGACTGTTTAAATGCACTAATAAATAATGACTTGGAATTCTTAGAAAGAAAAATTAAATAACTGGCTACAACAAGGGGTGTAACCAATTTGGGATGAATGGGTTACGGAATCGGGTCGGCACGCAGGAATGTTCTTAACGGGGGATAAATCCCAAGCCCCGCTCCCCCAAACTGGTCACACCCCCAGCCGTTAGCGGTCATGCTAAGAAACACAGAAACCTACACAAATCGATAAAAAATGAATGATAATAAAACAGGTAGACTAATTTTAATTGTAACAATAATTTGTGCAATTTATCTATTACTTTCCTTTTTCTATTATCACATTGACAAGTATTTGACTGGGTTACTTTTTGTCATTTTGACTCTTCTCTTACCGACGACTTTTATT
>JAQWCF010000140.1 GCA_028706105.1 Candidatus Margulisiibacteriota bacterium | reverse complement strand
AACCAAAACTGGTTATACTCTCTCAGGATGATCGCCAACAATAGTTGCAGTTACTGGAGCTACAACATATACTGCAATTTGGACTAAAAAAACATACACAGTTAGATTTTTTGATTCCAATCCAGTTAATGGAACTCCTGGAGTGCAAGCTTTAAAAACAGAATCCGTTTTATACCAAGAAAATGCAACTCCACCAACCAGTCCTACATTTCCTGGTTTTGATTTTGATGGGTGAGAGCCGTCTTACGAAGAAATTTCTTCAAATACTAATATTTATGCAAAATATAAACCAAAAGAATACACACTTACAATAGAAACTAATATAGCATTACAAAGCACAACAGTTTCAAGAACTTCAAGCCCGTATCAAAGTGCAGGAACAACCATAATAGACAATAAAATATATTATGGAGATGTTTTATCAATATCTGCAGTAGCAAAAACTGGGTATAACAATCCTACAGTAACATCTTCAGTAACTGTTGAAGGAAATATTAGAACAATTCAAGATGGATATGTTATAGTTGGAGCCATAAAAACATACACAGTCGTATTTAAAAATTGGGATGAAACCGTTTTAAAAACACAAACTGTATCTCACGGTAGTAGTGCAACTGCACCTTCAAATCCTACAAGACCTCAAACACCAGCATACACTTACACATTTAGTGGTTGAGATAAAGCATTTACGAATGTAACACAAAATTTAGATATTACTGCAGAGTATACACAAACTCCAAGAAGTTATACTATAACTTGAATACGCAATGATGGAACTGGACTTTCAACAACTACACAAGAATATTATGGTGTTGATCCTACTCCTCCATCACTTCAGAGAAATGGTTATACTCTCTCAGGTTGAACACCACAAATATCTCCAGTTATTGGAGAAGCAACATACACTGCAAGCTGAACACCAATAACTTATACTATAACTTATATTTTAGATGGTGGAACTAACAATCTTAGTAACCCTTCAACTTATAACATTGAAACACCTTCAATTACTTTTCTCGCTCCTACCAAAACTGGCTATGATTTTAATGGTTGGACAATAACTGGTGTAAGTAAAGGTAGTACAGGTAACAAAACTACTACTGCAAGCTGAACATTTATTAATGTTCCAAATTTAAATAGTATAGCAAATGATTGTGCATTTAATAGCGACGATCAATATTTAGTAGTTGCACATGAAACTACTCCTTATGTAACAATTTATAAAAAAGGAACTAATGATACTTTTAGTAAAATAAACTTAACAGCGCCACCAGGCAAAGCAGAATCTTGTGCTTTTAGTCCAGATGGAAAATATTTAGCTATCGGTCATCAAAATGCACCAGGCCTTACTATTTATAAAAAGGGAACAGGAGA
This sequence comes from Candidatus Margulisiibacteriota bacterium, assembly GCA_028706105.1. Taxonomy (NCBI): domain Bacteria; kingdom Bacillati; phylum Candidatus Margulisiibacteriota; species Candidatus Margulisiibacteriota bacterium. Next base: position 1,677 of record JAQWCF010000140.1, on the reverse strand, counting down.
TAATTTTTCCAAACTTACAATGAATACTATAGAACAAAATATAGCTCTAAGTTGCACCTTTTCAAAAGATAGTAAGTATTTAGCTGTAACCCATCTTAACGCACCTCACATAACTATTTATGAAACAGGAGAAATAGATATATTTACAAAAATGAACGCATTAATTAGTCCTGATGGAGACCAAGGTTTAGGTTCATCTTCTTCTTTCTCAGACGAAAATGAATATCTTGCTATAACATATAATAATTCGCCTTATGTAGCTGTAATTAAAGCACAAAGAAATCCAAACGAAAAGCACACTTATCTACTTGACAATGATTTTTCTACTGTAAGCTCACTATTGGATACACCATTAATAGAATTAGGATATGCAAGTGAATCTGGTACTCAATTGCAAAATAAAAAAGTAAAATTAATTTGAAAGTAGCAAATTAAACGTCTTACTGGAAGGTGAATATGAACGAAACTATACATTTAATAATTAAAATTATAGCAATATTTGGAGGCTCATTGATAGCAACAATACCTCTTTGAATATTGCTAAATAAAAATAAAAGGAGGTAATAAAATGAATTGGACAGAAATTGTAATAGCAGTTTTAACAACAGTCGCAGTCCCACTATTGACAGCAGTTGGTGCTTATCTGATAACTTGGTTTAAAACCAAAATTGAAGGCACAAAATTTGCTGATGCTATGTGAAAATTCGAGGACTTAATCGAAGAAGGAGTTAGAAAAACGTATCAAACATACGTTATGAAATTAAAAGAAGAAGGAAACTTCACTCCTGAAGCTCAAAAGAAAGCATTAGAAGACACAATCGACAGCATATTAAAACTAATACCTGCTAAGTCTTTAGATTTATTAAAAAAGTTCTACCCTGACATTCAAGCATGGCTTATTGTCAAGATAGAAGCAATGATTGATAAATTAAAAAATGACAACTAAATTTAGTAAAATCGGAAGATTCATGTACAACATGTGTGATAAAGGGGCGAATTTTTTAAAGAGACATCGCCCTCTTTATTATATCTTAGCGTGTACTTGAGGAATTATAATGACACTTTTAGGGTTAATTATAACTCTTGTTTTATTAATATTTGGTAAAAAACCTAAGAAACATAAAGGCATCTATTATATTGAAGTAGGTAAAGGTTGGGGTGGACTTGAAATGGGTCTAATGTTTCTTTGTAGTGAAAATCCGTCTGAGCATTTAAAAAATCACGAAACTGGTCATACATATCAAAACGCTTTACTTGGTCCACTATTTCCGATTTTGGTAGGAATACCATCGGCAATCAGATATTGGTATCGAGAAATAGTTTATAAAATAAATACGAAAAAATATTATAATCTACCAAAATATGATGACATATGATTTGAAGGAAGTGCGTCAGATATTGGCAATAATTTATAATTAGTGATAAAAGATAAGAAAGTCAAATAGAAGGTCCTTTTTTAGGTTTAATAAGGATTGAAATTTGACTTTTTTTTATTATTATGATATAATTATATTATAAGAAGTGAGAAATAAAACTATTTATTGTGTGCTGGATGCGGCCTTAGAGTAGATAGTTATAGGTCAAAGAGATAATTAAAATAGTCATCTCTAAGGCCGCGAATTGCTTCAATAAAAGGGAGGAAATAATAACATGAAGAACACAAACAGTTATACGGCG
>JAQWCF010000139.1 GCA_028706105.1 Candidatus Margulisiibacteriota bacterium | reverse complement strand
TTGCAAAAGATGCACAGTTGTTACTGAAATTACTGCATCATTGTTACCAAAAGTGCTGCATTGTTGTTACCGAAAACACTGCACTTTAATTTACCGAAATTACTGCATTCTCAGTTTCCGTTAACATCAATATAATCTGCACCAGCTTTATCAAATTGGCCGGCATGCGCCTCAACAGCAATAGCAACAGCTCTGCCTAAGGATCCTTTATAAGTTTTGGCAATCTCCATATTATTAGATATTATACCTTATCACAGATGCAGCTCCCCTCTTCTTAATATGCTTAATCGATTTATTAATGTACTTATTACGTATTTTATCTGGTGCAACTTTTCCGTTAAATCCATATCCGATTTTTGTTTGTCCGAACTTTGCAGATCTGCTAGTGTAACCTCTTTCTTTCTCGTACCAATGATCTACTTCAAAAACCTCTACAATAAGCCCTCTGAATTCACTTAATACATATTTAATTTGATCTTTTTTTCTTGCATCAATAGACCAAGTCTCTTTCGTTGAGTCGTAAATCGATTGACTCTCGTTACCTCTTTTATATTTTTTGTTGATATTAATTATAACGCAATCACTCTCTATAGACATTAATGGTTCTGCATTATACAATCGTTTTATTTCTTCTGAAGTCATCAGCCCTCTATTAAAAGAGTTATGTCCAGACACCTCATTAGTCAATTCACAGCCTTGGTAGTTCATAATATCAATTAAAGCCGCCTCCACTTCAAAGGCATTTCTCTCTGTCAAACCATGTCTTACGATGTAGTGCTTAACCTTCTGGTTTCTATCTATAATATTGCGAATTGTACTGTATTTGACATTTTCGTTATCCACATCTTTTAATGAGCAATTTAAGTGATCAAAAACTCTATTCCCCCGACCCTTCCCAATATAAAACGGTTTATTGTTGAATGGGTCAACAAGCATGTATACGTAATAACATAGTGCTTGGATTGTTTTTTCGTCAAATGAATTCATAATAAATAAGATTTTTCTAGCTGCTCATTTGAAATAGCAACAAGCAAATTATCGAGTTGCCTGGTTGTTAGATCAACACCATACTTTTCTTTTATCTCACAACCTATAGCAAGACATTTATAATAGAAAATTGCGTATTCCTCATCAACGTTAGCATCTTTTATACGTAATTTAATGTCCTTTAATGAACCATCAAACAGTTGATTGATCGCAGAGACTGCCCTTGAATCATATATAAAGAATAAGGATGGTAGGTGGAAATGCAAATATTTTGAACAAAAAGACCTCTTTTCTAAGAGGGTCATCTCTTTTGTCAATTGAGTCAGACATGCATGTAGTGACAATGCTTTCATGGTTACATCAGTAGAATCTAGCTCACATATATTACTTACACCCTGTGACAAACATTTTAATTCTGCAAGTTTTGAGTCGAGTTCAGAGGCTTTGAAGCCTTCGTAGACTTTCCCGGTATAAAACACATCATTGGGTTCCTCTGCATTTTTTCGCCGCTCAATTGCAGCTGCATAAGATCTTCCTATAAGCCAAACTTTTGCTAAAACATTTTCAATTTTTTGATGATCAAAATTATCTCTGCATAAACTATACAAAGTTTCATTCCCAAGGTCCCAGACACTTGATAATGATTTCTCAATTAACTCTTTAGATATTATCAGTTTCATATTATAGTATTTAATCGGTTTTACTTGCAAAAAATGAGCAGATAAGCATATTACATTTATTATAGTCATCAATATCAAATTGTAACAACTTATAATTATGGCTAGATATCAAGTGGTTTTCACCGTTTACTCTTTTTATATAATCAAGGTAATTATTAGATTTGACTGGTATAGGAAATAAAACAAAGGCAACTATACCTTTTGAGCTTGAGTCAAGACTTTTTAGCTTATCAACATCAGCACTTATAGAGTCAATGTTCTTGGTAATGGGTCTAATAGAGTTATTAATCCCTTCTATCCGCCAGTTTGTGTTAGGTGTTTTCAGTTCCACGTAATACATTATATCATCTTTGCAAAAAGAAATATCAGCCCTGATATTGCTTGCCCTATTAGATGGAATCTTCACTTCTACACCAACGTCTTTATGACCATCCTCTGCAAGGTAATGTGCTAATTCAAATTTCAACCACCCTTCAAACTTAGCTCTCTGCCTCAGCGGAATCTTTAATAATCCTTGGTTTTGTTCAAGAATCTTGCAAATAGCGTCTTTAATATATTTATCCATAAATAAGCATTTCTTTTAAAGTTAACAAATAATACTATTCTCTCTTAAGAAACCACATAATATCAATGCAATATCGTTCTAAAACCCGAATGATTTAATGAATGTTTCATTTTCCCTCACATAGTTTTTGGAAATACTCCTTGGCATATTTACGGGCGTTAAATGCGTCAACCTCTACGTCTCCTACAATAAATGGTTCTTCGCCAAACATAATGTACTCGCCATATAAATCATCAGCTGTGGCTCCTGGCTTGTATTCCACAGATGTCTCAACTACTTTTTTGCATGCTGCTATGGCCTCTTCAAGAATATCATACTCGCCTTGCTTGTACCGCTCACTTTCATCCATATAATGAAAATTGTCATCTACCCACACAGTAAATCTTTTACTTGCCTTTTTCTTTAGCATGATGTTTGATTCCAACTTTGCCTCCATGATTGTTAGTTTAAAATATTGTTCAGCAAATTTACACGCTCAGTTTGACAACATGTGTCACAGCTATTGCAGGTCTCACCTTTTTTCACATCTCTCACAAATTTAGGTATTTAAGTGCTGGACCTCTGCACTAAATTCACTAGGGTAGATTTAAAAGTGCAAACATCTCGTGCTTTACTCCCACATTATCAAACACATGTGAAAAAAGATGAGAGGTGCTTCTGTTGCTTTTTATTCTATTGTCAAATTCCTCGATTTTGGATATTTAACTGAATATTTTAAAACAAATTCCTTTTTCTCCATTGGTTTTAACGTAAACTCCCATTTAACTTCTCCACTTTCTTTGTTTAGCTTACCTCCTGAAATATTTTGAATGTTAACTTCAATTTCTTCAAGTCTTGATACAGGAGC
>JAQWCF010000138.1 GCA_028706105.1 Candidatus Margulisiibacteriota bacterium | reverse complement strand
CCGGTATTTCTATCATGGTAAATGATAGTATTATGCTTAATTGTGGAGCAAGCAAAACAGGATATGCTCTTGGATTTGATTTTCCAATAAGTCTGGGCAAAAAAAATCTTGGTTCTCTTCGTTATGCTGTTGAAGTTCCCTATTCCATTGATGACCAAATCGTCTATTCTTTCAGCTACACTTGGGGAAAGTAAGCCACTAAATCCCTATATTACTAGGTATTTATAATGTTACTAAACAAGAATCTACTCGATTATTGAAAGGAACTACTCGTTTTATCCATTTCATTATCTAAAATGCTTTGAGCTATCTCAGGAAACTTATCCAGTACTTTCTCTAACTCAAGTACTTCTTCCTTACTAAACTTACTTAACACATGACCACTCAAATCTTTACCTTCACGCTCATCGCCAATTCCTATTTTAATTCTAGAAAAATTCTGGCCAATTGCTTCAATGATAGACTTAATACCATTATGCCCACCCGCTGAACCTTGTTTGCGAATTCTGAGTTTCGCAAAAGGCAGTGCGATATCATCATAAATAACGATAAAATCCGTTGGCTGACATTTATACAAAGAACATACCGCCTGCACCGCCTTACCACTAAGATTCATATAAGTAAGTGGTTTGATAAAATATAACTTCCTGCCACCAACAAAAGTCTCATAAGATTGATAAGTTCCTTTTTTTGAACCCTTCTCAACTGCCCCCCAATGCTCAATCAGTCTATCTAAGGCCATATATCCTACATTATGTCTCGTTTTAGCATATTCCGAGCCAGGATTGCCTAGTCCAACGAAAAACAGTTTGTTCGTCGTTTTACTGGCGTCTAATGTTTTGAATAATTTAAACATTTAACCTTTCCCTTTTTTATCGTATTGCTAACCATTTTACAGAAACTTCGGACAGGAGTATAGCTTCATTTATCTTTTTAGATTTACGGGCGAAAATATACGTTAAATAATCACAAGAGGGCTCAGTGCTCTTAACTCAGGAATAATCGAAACAAATTAAACAGAAAATCTTAATAAGAAAATTATGAAATATGTTAAAACATCTTACGATAATCTACTGCGACATTGAAACAACGATTTACATAAACGAACAAAGGAATAAAATGCAAACTAAAATAGTAAGTTCAAAAATAACAAAAACTGATGTTGATTGGCATTTAGGACACTTACGAATTATGCTAAGTTCTGATAGTACACATGGATTAAATTTAAAAACATTCCCAGTTGCTGTATGTCGACAATTCATTGATGTAAATGGAAACATCGTTCCTATCAATTTTTCCAGAAACACCACTGTAATAAACTCACAAACCTTTTCCGAAGTTGCTAGTTTATTTCCAAATTTAACAAAAAAAAATACTGGAATTTTAACAGTAGGTGATAAACTAACTACAATTCCTTCTGGTAAAAGGTACGCCGTTCTTTTCTCTGGTGGACCAGCTCCTGGAGGACACAATGTAGTTAACGGAATCAAAAAGGCCCTTGGTCCAAACAATACTCTGTTTGGGGTTTTAAAAGGTCCAGGTGGATTAATCAAAGGTAATCTTTTTGAACTTTCAGATCAACTTATTGAATCTTTCCTTAATAAAGGTGGCTTCAACCTTTTACAAACAGACAGAACCAAAATTAAAACAGATGAACAATTTCAAAGGGTACTTGATGTTATTAACAAAAATGCCCTTGATGGCATAATCATTATTGGCGGCGACGATTCCAATACTAACGCAGCTATTCTTGCAGAAAAAGCCATCTTATGGAAACAATCGGGGCTACTTAAAAAGAGCTGCCAAATAATTGGAGTTCCCAAAACTATTGATGGAGACCTACGTTTTGGTCCTATTTTACCAGGCTCTAGTTCTGTTTTACCAATTTCCTTTGGTTTTCATACTGCAACAATGATATACACGTTAAAAGTTGCAGGTATTCAAAGTGATGCTAACTCTACAGACCAAATGTATCATTTTGTAAAACTTATGGGAAGAAGCGCAAGCCATATAACTCTGGAAGTTGCTCTAAAAACACATCCAGCAGTCACGCTTATCGGAGAAGAAATACAAGCTAAAAATATGAGTCTCTCTGATATTGGGTTAATGATTGCGCGAACCATTGTTTTAAGATCAAAAGAACGTCTGAACCACGGAGTTGTCTTGTTGCCAGAAGGGCTTATTGAATTTATTCCTGAAATAAAATCTTTAATAGAAAGCATTAGTAAAATACTTTTAGCTAACTCAATTAAAGTCAATCTTCTGCCTGAAGAACAACAAATCCAATTTGTCAAAGATAGACTTAATCCAAATCAACTCAAGTTAATAAACTCTTTCCCCCCCCAAGTTGTTTCTTCTTTATTTAACGAGAAAGATCCTCATGGCAATTTACAAGTCTCAACAATCCCAACTGAAACATTAATTATCAGCACCACTAAGCAAGCATTAGAAATGATTAAAACAAACCCTAGCAAATACTTTGGAACTGCAGAAGGGCAATTAAATATCAGCGCTGAAGAACAAGATGAATTTATAAAAAACTTTAAATTTGTATCTAGAGAAGCATTTGGTGGTTATGAAGGCAGATGTGCTGATCCATCAAACTTTGATTCATCTTATACCTATAATCTAGGGCTAACTACAGGATCTTTGCTTTTAAATGGTTATACCGGATATATGGCAACTATCAGTAATCTAGCTAGTGGTGGAGACCCAATCGGATTGCCTTTAACTGAATTAATTCATATGGAAATTCGTAATAGCAAGCCTGTTCCAGTTATAGAAAAAGCATTAATTAATACAGAAACTTCAGAAGCTTTTAAATATTTTGCGTCTAAAAGAGATGAGTGGTCTATTATTGATCCCTGCATGTCTCCTAGCCCTTTAATTGGTGATAAAGCTACAGAAAACCGATTACCAAGAAGTGTTCAATTAGACGAAAAAATTGGTGATCCTGAACATGCGCACGATTATGACTTAGGAACACCAAGAAGAATACAGTTGAGCACAGATTTAGATTAAATCTTCATATCAAGAAAAGGTTATTAAGTCGAGGAGACAATCTATGTCTAACAAAAGCGCCTCTATTAGTTTATAATTTAGTCC
>JAQWCF010000137.1 GCA_028706105.1 Candidatus Margulisiibacteriota bacterium | reverse complement strand
GGAATTAGTGCCATACACTAAAGAAAAATAGATTATAGAAATAATCTTCCAGAAATTCCTAGAAACCCATTCCACTACTGCGGTTGCTAGTTTCTTAAATGAAAACAACCTTAAGAATAGAGATAACAAACCATGGGATATACGCCACATATACAAGCTATTACAGCAAAAAGTATATATAGGAAAAATCAATTGGAAAAACCAAGTTTATGAAGGTATCCATCAGCCAATTATTTCCAAAACTACCTTTGAGAAAGTCCAGAAAATCATCCAGTCTAGAACCTATACAAAAAACATCAGTAGAACAAATCTATTACTAACAAAGAAAGTGTTCTGTTTATGGTGTGGCTCCCCCCTTGCCCCCAGCCACACCATAAACAGACATAATAAAAAATATTTTTATTACAGATGTACAGGTTCAAAAAATATAGGTAAGAAATGCAAAAATAGCCACTTCAGCACCTTAAAATTAGAAGCAGAAGTTTCCAGAATAATTCTTTCTTTATCAGAAGAAAAACAGTTCAGCTTAATAGAAAACAAGCTTCTAAAGCACAACGAGGCTATAAATATTAATATTCATGAACAAGAAAAAACTTTATTGCACCTAGAAACCACCCTAACACTACTAAAATTAAAGAAAGATAAATACCTAGATGGTCTGCTTTCCAGTGAGTTTATTAAGCAAGAAAAAGAACTAATCCATAATAAAATCCAAGAATTGGAACGTGATGAAAAATCTTTAAAATCCGCTATATTAAAACAACAATTACTTATCAACGAAACCAAAGAAACCCTTATAAATATTACTGAAATCAAGAAATTATTAATCAGTTATAAAAGCAATCATCCGTTTCCAGATATTCGTCACCACAAAACAACCTTAGCTGAAATCATAGAATCAGTACATTGCAGTAAAAACAGCCTAGAAATTAAGTTTTTATCGCTACCATGGAAGGAAGTATTCAATATGGATATATAACGCAAATATAAGGGTTTTTCGCAACATCTTCTGACAGGTCGAATATTTTACACAAGTTCGACATTTGCACGATATTTTATAACCAAAAATATCGAACCTGTCTATTTATTAAAAAACTGTGAAATTACCCATTTTTACCCTAAAAAAGGGTTCGGGTTAACAACCCTTTTGGTGGAGGTGAGGGGAGTCGAACCCCTGTCCATAAAGCGCCATAGATAAGGCCCTACGAGTGTAGCTTATTAAAAATGTCCTCTAAAACGACTAACAAGCAAGCAACTCTAGAGTAAGCACTTTAGTTTCTCCTATTAGCCAGCGCATACTAATAAGAAAAGTCGACTAAATAACATCAATACCTGTCGTCAACACCAGATATTAACGACGCTACCTAATAAATATTAAGCGGCGATTGCTTGTGGTGCGAAAGCACCTTTAAATGCGTTTGTGTCTGCACTTATGTTTTTCTGCCTTTTTACGAGGCCGGGCAGCTCCTCGACTCGCTCCTTATCCAAGGAATACTCTATGTCGAAACCAAATACACCCCCCAATTAATGGAAGCAATTTGATTATATACCGAAAGGATGGTAAATCCAAAACTGTTTAAATGTTTATATATACAGTCATTCCCGCGAAGGCGGGAATGACGCAAATAAATGCTAAAATGTCTTTGATGATTTTATTCTTTTCCTTTCAACGAATAAACAGCGACGCAGTCGCATAAACAAATAAACCTGTTTGCTTCAGCTAACAGTTATACCAATGTTGTCGCTAATTTTAAATTATGCTAAAATATTTCGGTCATAAACAAAATGACAACCATCAGCTAACAAGTGAACTATTGAACCAGTGAACAAGTGAACTGAAATATCTGAAGTAGCGAGAGGACGTGATGGCAGAATGCAAGCAGTAAAAATAGAAGTTCAAAAACGTACAGAATTCGGTAAAGAAAAGGTCAACAAGCTTAGAAATCAAAATTTCATTCCCGTTGAATTATATGGAACAGATCTTAAGGAAAACGTTAGCCTGAAGGTTGATTACAAAACAATAAGTCAGCATCTTTTAACAGGAGTATTAGGCAAAAACACAATATTCTCCTTTGATTTAGACGGAAAGACTATTTATGCCATAACATATGAGGCGCAAGTTCATCCAATTTCTAAAAAGATTCTTCACTTAGATTTCAAGACAGTTAATGAAACTAATAAAGTTAAAGTTAAATTGTTAGTGAAAGCAGTTGGAAACCCAATAGGAGTTCAAAAAGGTGGAAGATTACAACAAAAAGTAGATGTACTTCAGCTTATGCTTCTTCCTCAAGAGATTGTCCCTCATGTTGATGTTAATGTAGCTAATTTAGATGCCAAAGAACAATTGGTTATTGGGGATTTGGTGCTACCACCAAGTGCAGAAGTTTTAAAGTTTTCTGCCTCACAGCAAGTATTCTTTATTAAGGTCTAACTATGAGTCTACAAGAATTAGCAAAACAGATAAAAGCCGCTGCTTATTTAGAAGGCGAATTTATCCTGAGATCAGGAAAGAAAAGCAACTATTATTTAGATAAATATTTATTTGAAACGAATAGTGTAATTTTAGATAAATTATCTGACGCTTTTGCCCAAAAAATTAAAAAAGATTATCCAAACACTGATATGCTTGCTGCACCGGAATTAGGTGCAGTAGCTATTGTGGCTGCTGTTAGTATTAAATCAGGTATTAATTTTGTCATTGTTCGTAAAGCTGAAAAAGACTATGGAACAACAAAATTAATTGAGGGGACTATTAAAGGTTCTAAAAATGTCTTATTGATTGAAGATATTTTAACAACTGCTGGTGCAGCTTTGAAATCAGCTAATATTCTGCGAGATGCTGGATATAATGTCACTGCTATCTTAGGTACTATCGATAGACTACAAGGTGCTGAAGAAAATATTGTTAAAGAAGGTTTCAGTTACGACACATTGCTTACTATTAAAGACCTGTAATGAACTTTAAAGATAAACTACAAAAAGCACAAAAAACCAACAATTCGTCTTTAATTGTAGGTCTAGACATTGATGCAGACAAAATACCTCTGCATCTTAAAAAAAACGATAACGAACCCTTATTTACTTTTCTTGAACAAATCATCAATGCCACCAAAGAACATGTTTGTGCTTATAAGCCAAATAT
>JAQWCF010000136.1 GCA_028706105.1 Candidatus Margulisiibacteriota bacterium | reverse complement strand
AAAAACAATTATTTTTTCTCGAGGAGATTGATAAAACCAAAGTTTTAGATATATATTACTCAAAACAATGAAATTCTCACTTTCTACAAATATAGATAACGTACAATATAAAGACTTCCACTATATTGTAACTTCTAATGCTCGGCGAGTTCTAGGAACTATACTTGCTGATTACTATACTGGCATTCATTGTTTTTCTTTAGTTGGAACTTACGGTACTGGAAAGTCAAGTTTTTTAGCAGCTTTGGAAAGAGATATTTTATATGATTCCAAAGTGTTGTTTGAAAACAAAGGACAACTTAATGGATATAGAAAATTTAAGTGTATTAATATTGTCGGTGATTATAATTCACTTTCAAACCTGTTGAGTGAACAACTGGAAAGCGATAAAATAAGCTCTAAAGAACTATTTACTCAGTTAGAACAATCATTGATAAATCATAAGAAGAGAGGTGAATTTGTCCTGCTTGTTATTGATGAGTTTGGAAAGATACTTGAACACGCAGCTAATCATAACCCCGAAAAAGAATTGTACTTTTTACAACAATTAGCTGAGTTTGTAAATCACCCAAAACGCGACAATATTCTATTAATTACAACACTGCACCAAAACTTTGGTGCATACTCAAAAAAACTGAATGAGCAACAGCGTAACGAGTGGGAAAAAGTAAAAGGTCGATTAAAAGAAATTGTTTTTAGTGAGCCCGTTGAGCAGCTTTTGCATTTAGCCGCAGCACAGATTGAAGCTACAAGAAAATCTATTGTATCAAAAGAAAACTTCGACGCACTTTTTGATTTAGCAAGGAATACGAAGTTTATAAATAACGATCTGAGTATTGATATTGCTGAAAGATTATATCCTTTGGACATTTTTTCTGCGGTAGTTTTAACTTATTCAATTCAGCGTTATGGTCAAAATGAGCGTTCCCTCTTTTCGTTTTTGAGTTCCAAAGACAAAAATTCTCTTAGTCAGTTTAAACCCAAAGCTAATCAAACATACAGTTTAGCGAATGTCTACGATTATATTATCAATAATTTTTATTCATATTTATCTGAGGTAAATGCCGATTCTTCAAATTGGAGAGCTATTCGTGTAGCATTAGAACGGATTGAAGGTATTTTTGATCTTGATAAGATTGAGACAGCTAGTAATATTGTAAAAACAATTGGACTGTGTAACCTGTTTGGAAATTCAGCAACATTTGATGAAAAGGCTTTAAGTCAATATTTACGATTAGCATTAAATATTGAAGAGCCTGAAAGATTGATTCGTGATCTTGTCGCTCATAAAGTAATTCGTTTTGCCAAATATAAATCTCAATATATAATATTTGAGGGTACGGATGTTAATATCGAAGACGAACTATATAAAGCGGCAGGATTAGTCCCGCGTCCGAATGATTATATAAATGAGTTAAATGAGTTTTTTGAATTTAAGGTAGTACAAGCAAATAGTTCGTTCTATAAGACGGGTACTCCTCGTTTTTTTGAATACAGTATTTCAAATGAAGCCCTAATACTTAATCCGAACAACGATATTGACGGATACATTAATCTCGTTTTTTCGAATAATGAGGAAGAAAAAGAGCATTTACTCGAAACATCCAAAAAATGCAAAAATGCTGTGATATATGTGTATTTCAATAATGTTACTCAAATTGTAAATCATTTATATGAGATAAAAAAACTCGAATATATTCGCAAACAAATTTTAATCGAAGATAAGATTGCTGATAGAGAGATTCAAAACCTTATCGTTTACGAAAAAAGTCTGTTGAACAAAGTCATTAATCACAGTTTAACGTCATTTTCTTCAAATGTAGAATGGTATTACAATGGAGAAAGGCATCAAATATCTTCTCAGTCTGATTTTAATAAGTTGCTTTCGGCTGTTTGCGATAATGTCTATTATTCAACGCCAATCATTCAAAATGAGCTGTTTAATAAGCAAAAGGTAAATAGTTCGATTTCTCTTGCTCGTGTTACTCTTCTTAATATGCTAATTGATGATAGTTGTGTAATGCAGGATGAATTAGGATTTGAAAAAGATAAATTTCCTCCTGAAAAAACGATATACTTCACTTTACTAAAAAAAACAGGTATCCACTGCCAAAGAAATGGTATTTACACTCTAAGTGAGCCACAAAACGATACAATTAAAGATTTATGGAATAAATGTGAAACCTTTTTGAGTAGTGCCATTGAAAAGCAACGCAAATTGGGAGACCTGATTCGAGATTTAAAATCAGCACCGTTCAAATTAAAACAAGGGTTCTTAGACTTCTGGATTCCTATTTTTCTGATAATAAAAAAACAAGATTACTCTCTATATGATAGTGAAGACAGATATATTCCATATTTGAATAAAGAAGTTCTTGATTTGCTACAAAAATCCCCAGGTGAGTTTAAGATAAAAGCCTTTGCAATAGACGGAATCAAGGTTGAATTTTTCAATCGATACAGAAATTTTATAAACTTAAATGATAGAGACTTAATTACTCAAGACAGTTTTTTAGAAACTATAAAACCGTTTTTGATTTTCTATAACAACTTAAATGATTTTGCAAAAAGCACGCAAAATTTTGACAATCCTCAGACTGTAAAATTTCGTAATGTCTTAGCTAAAGCCAAAGATCCGGAAAAAACTTTTTTTGAAGATTTGCCAGCTGCATTTGGCTTCAAAAATGATTCTTTGGCTAAGAGCGAAGAGTTTTTGACGCAATATCAAGATTTAATTAAGGATGCCATTCGAGAATTAAGGTCGTGCTATTCTAATCTCATTAAACGAATAGAAGATAACTTAATTGATGTTTTGGGCTTAAAGTCAAATAGTTATACTGAATACAAAACGGAAATTTATAATCGATTTAAAGGGGTAAAGGCAAACTTATTGTCGAGCAAACAGAAAAGTTTTCTCAATAGATTGCTAATGGAGCAGTCAGACAAAACATTGTGGTATGAATCAATATGTTATGTAGTTGTCGACAAGCCTCTTGTTTCTATAAAAGACAAAGAGATTACTTTATTAATTGAAACATTAAAGCATTTGCTTATAACTTTAACTAAGTTTGTTGATATTTCAAAGGTTGCAAAAAATAATTCAAATTCAGAGATATATAATTTTGAATTAGTCTCAACAAAAGGTACAATTAAACCGCAGTCGTATATTTTGCCTGAAAGTC
>JAQWCF010000135.1 GCA_028706105.1 Candidatus Margulisiibacteriota bacterium | reverse complement strand
TCCGCAACTGATTATGCTGCAAGGATGGTAAGATATGGTATGATTACAAGAGAAAGAGCGTTTGAATTAGTTCGTGAACATGATCACGCTTTAGATCCATTAAGTGTTAGAGACTTTTGTGATTTCCTTGGATATTCCGAAAAACAGTTTTGGGGAATAGTTGATAAGCTTTATAATACAGAAATTTTCTATGAAGACAAAAATGGGAGTTGGAAGTTAAAGAATGAAATAGATAATTAACATTAGGCACTATCTAGAATTTTGTGTAAATGTCAATTGGGGCTTCATAATTACAACAGCGCCCTACCACAAAAAAAGTAACAAACTGATTCAAAATATTAGGCCAGTTTTTTATAGGCATCGTCCATTTCCTTTCTATTTCATTGATAGCAAGATATACGGATTTTAACGACCTCATCATTCGGGAATGAGAGTTTGGCTTTGGTGAATTCCCGAATTAGGCTGTTGAAATTTTCAATCAGGTTGGTCTTTTAGAAGATCTTGCGAATTTCAACTGGGTAGTCTAAAAATGTGATCAGATCATACACCAGATATGAACGGCATAGTGGTATTTCGAGTTTTATTTTTGCAAAAAGTATCCTAGGCCGTTTCTTGAATTGCCCTTGTTGTTTCGTAAGCCCCCGATAAAATACCCATTTTAGCGAAAATGATTTTTCCCGATCTTTGCCTGCAAACCTATTTTTTATGAAGCCTGTAAACAAAGAAGAATTCATGGCGATACTGGAACGCCAACAGAAGAGGGGGTTAAGCATCAAAGATTTTTGTGCAAACGAGTCCTATACGGTCTCTGGCTTCCACTACTGGCAAACCAAGTACGGACTCACCCGGCCCTATAGCAATCATGCGCCGGATGCACCCACGAACATGCTGGCACCAATCAACTTAAACCTACCCATAAAAGCCCCTGTATCCTCGCCGGCTTCATCCCCTCGCAGCAGTCAGGGAGAGATCAGGATAAAACTACCGGGAGGTATCCAGGTCAGCTTCATTGGTAGTGCCCAGGCAGAGATCGCGATCAATTTACTGAATCAAATCTGCTCACGCCATGTTCTGCCTGAATGACCCCATGCGCTATTTCCTGTGCCCGGGAAAGACGGACATGCGAAAATGGATTGGAGCGAATGTTTTTATTAAACCTGGAATTCGTGTCGGAAATAATTCTGTTATCGGTGCAAAATCTGTTGTTACAAAAGACATTTAGCCTGATTCTATATATGGAGGTGTACCTGCAAAACTAAATAGAATGAAAAAGTATTGTAAAATATAGTTGTAAATTTAATGGATAATTTTAAAACCTTAGCTAAAAAGGCACTAACAAATACCGCAATTTTGTATATTATTAGTCGTTATGCGACTTATATTATTCAATTCATAAATTCTCTTTTTATTGCACTTTATTTAGGACCTTATTACTTAGGTGTATGGGGTTTTATTATTTTAATATTGGGTTATTGTGGAAAGTTCGATTTAGGAATAGCTCATTCAGCAAATGCGATTCTATCGATTAATAAGAACAATGATGATTATGTAGAAAAAGTGATTGGTAATTCTTTATCAATGATAATGGGGTTATCAATCGTAATATTACTAGTATTATATTCATTTAAATACATCAATTGTTTTAACATTGGAGAAAAGTATAATTTTGATGAATATATAATAATTGTGAGTATCATTGCGGTGCTTACGTATTTTAATGCTTTATTTTCTAATATTTTCAGAATTTATGGCAAAATTTTACTCATTGCTCTAAATCAATCTCTTTACCCGATCATTGTGTTATTGATCATGCCTTTTTTTAGAAGTGAAATCTTAATATGGGCAATGTTA
Organism: Candidatus Margulisiibacteriota bacterium; assembly: GCA_028706105.1. Lineage (NCBI taxonomy): Bacteria > Bacillati > Candidatus Margulisiibacteriota > Candidatus Margulisiibacteriota bacterium. The sequence goes on along the minus strand of JAQWCF010000135.1, from coordinate 1,363 downwards.
ATAGCATACAGCTTTTCGACTACTATTTCATTTATTTTATTTCTTTATCAAAGACCTGTACCTTTTAAATTAAGATTCAGTTTTGATTTAGTTAAACATATACAAATAAAAGGATGGCATTTATTTGTATACAATACATCTTTGCATTTAATAATATTAAGTACAAATTCTTTTATTAGTAGCTATTATGCGATAGATGAGTTTGGTTATTATACTTTCTCTTATTCGTTTGCTAACGCTATTTTTCTATTGCTTAGCTCAATTTCATATCTAATTTTTCCAAAAATGCTAAATAGATTTGCAAGTAGTAATAACACTCAAATTAATAATATTTTAGGAAACATACGTGTTGCTTATATTTCTTTATCACATTTGATAGTACATTTTTTAATTATAATTTTTCCATTTTTTTTGTTTTTTTTCCCTGAATATCAACAAGCATCACCAATTTTTAAAATAACAGCATTAACTCTAGTCTTATATACGAATTCTTATGGTTATAGCGGGTTGCTAATAGCGAGAGGAAAAGAACGGTCATTAGGACTTCTTACTTTTCTAACTCTTTTATTTAATATTGGTTTAACTTATCTTTTTATTGTTACGTTTAAATTTTCAATTTCATTAGCTATTTTAGGTAGCATGATAACATATTTCTTTTATACTTTATACACGAGTATGAACGGTAGGAAGAATATGGGGTTGAATTCTGGACTCATTTCAACTTTTATAGATGTATATCCTTGGAGAATGATGCTGCCTTTTTTGATTAGTTTAATACTAATTATCACTAACTCGAGAGATGTTTTTTTTATTATTCCATTTACACTTTATTTTTTTCTAAACTTTAATGATATAAAAATAATCAGAAATCTTGTTTTAAAAGTTATAAAAGATCCCAATTTGATGAATATATAGAGAATCATCATTGTCCAGAGAATATTTACATAAATTAAGTTACCCAATCAGCTCTTCCTTCTGTGACATGAACCGAGAACTCTGGCCCTTAACAACGAAGTGCCTGCTGCAGCTATCCTGGACTGACTTCTATACAGATGTGAAGTCATAAAGCTAGCAAGCACGAGCTAAAGACTTGAAAACTGAAAGACAGTCATTAGAGAAAAACAGAAAGAATTTTATTAATAATCTGGGTCAATGTACCTTGAAAGCCAAATCAAAAAAGTGCCGAATAAACTTTGCTAAGAATGTTGGTTTTATATTTGCTTATTACAGGGAATTATTGGGATAATGCAGTGGCTGAAAGTTTCTTCAAAACCTTCAAGTCCGAGCTCGTCTTCGGTACAAAACTTAGAATGGAATTAATCTGTGAGTACGAGAACAATCCTTTGGGTATCGACAATGAAAA
>JAQWCF010000134.1 GCA_028706105.1 Candidatus Margulisiibacteriota bacterium | reverse complement strand
CCTTTTTTATACCAAGTTCAAGTTCTTTATAAAATTCAAAAGGAACAGCTTTAAACTTCCCATCTCCGAGAACATCAGTGATTACCCATTTATCTTCTCTGTTTCCACGCCTTACCACTTGAAAAACTTTTAATTGTTCTGGTTTAAGTACATCTGCGCCATTTTTTGCAATAGTATCGTCTATCCAATTGTTTTTTGTCTCCAGTCCTTCAATCTTCATTGCAGTCTCTCCGGTAGGAAATAAAAGCTTTGTCTTTTTATCTTTTGCTGCTTGAGATATTTCTTCTCGTACCATGCGGAAGTGAGCTGTAGGATCGTTGTATTGTTCTAATTTCCTGATCTGTTTTCTGTTTGCTTGATCTAACTTCTTTTTAACAATTCCTCGTTTTAATAAATCATCATATCCTTCAGCATTTCTTATTTCACTTTCCAATCTACCTTTCTGATACAAATCACTCTGTACTTCTATTACTCTACGAGTTTTATTGTCTGCCATGTCTTCAATACGAGTGTGTCCGAAGTAGTTTTGTGAACCCTCATCTCCAAAATGTACCTGTCCTGCCGATGTTTTTATTGGTGAGTTATATACTGTTTCATAGTATTCTGCTACATTTCCTCTTATTTCTTCTGGGAGTGTTACTTGTTCATATCTTGGTTCTCCACCTTTGCTCGTCTCTGGTTTCAATGGCAAAAGCTCTGCTTTTACTTTGTCAGCAAATTTTGTAACATTTATTTTAGAATCTTCTCCTTTAAGAGCTGCTCTAATTAGATCTTTTTCAGTTTGTTTTAAGTCAGGACTATTTGTTAGGTCTGATACGAATTGCTTGTTAACTGTAGTTCTTCCTTCCAACTTTTTAAGAAGTTTAGTTGTTAGTGATCCTGTTTCTTTGTATGGAGTTTCTTTTATTCCTTCGTTAGCCTTGTTCCAGATGTCTGTTAGTTGGGATTTGACTGGAGGATTTTTAACCAATACAAATTCTTCTCCTGTTGCATATGGATCAAAATATCTTGCACCATCATAACCTCTTGCTATTATTTCTTTTTCTAATGCATCACCAAATTCAGCTGTCCTTCCTTTTCTTACATTGTATTTCTTCGATACTTCATTTAAGAATTTGGTTTCATCTGCTTTATTTGACAAATCTAACCATTTAGGAGCCATCTTGAACGATGATACAATCGGATTTTCACCAAAATCATCTTTAATAATCATTCCATAAAAATTACTAAGTGCTTTCGGATCTCTGCCTAGATACATGCCGTTGATTTGACTAATTCCACCACCCCTCAATTCTGGGTTAAATCTACTTTTCGATTTATCAAAATTCATTATTTCTTCTGTTCCAACATGATAATATTGGTTAGGAGTTGAATCTTTAGCCCAAAATTCGTCTACCACTTCTAAAGTATCTTTATCAACATTAAATCCAAGTTCTTTTGCATATTTCTTTTTATTAGAGATATCCTTTAATTCAGGTAGATCTGTTTCTCGGAATTGTGCATTAACAAACTCTTCTGCTGTCTTATACTTCTTGGCTTCCTGTATTAGAGACTGTTCAGGTGTCGCTTGGTTTGCCTGTTTCCAGATGTCTATGATTTGGGATTTTGTTTGTGCTTTTGAAGTATCAAATTTGAATCTATCTGTTCCTGTTTTGCTTTTTATTCTTGATAAATCAATCGGGTCTATCCCTTCGTCTGAAACTGTAAACTCAACCACTTTGGCATTATTTCTCTTTGCCCACGATTCTGCAGTTTTCTTATCTGTCCAAGCCCACCTTTCGCCTGTTCCAAGTGTCTTCCCATCTTCTGTTGCTCTATAATAAGTTTTCCCTTGCGCCTTCATAAACTCCTCAGCACTTTTATACTTTCTTGCTTCTTCTGTAAGTTTTTGAGGCACTTCTGCCTTGCTAAAACCCTCCTTGCTGACATCTTTAATAGTCATTCCAATAGGCATTTTAGTTCTTGCTGCATCCATCAAACTTTGAACACTTTTACGAGGAGCTTCTTCAGCTATTCCTGGGATCTTTGAGATAACTTCTCCTGTTTTAGATACTCCAACTCCAACCTTTTTTGCGATCTCATTCAATACTTTTTCTAATTGAATTTTTGTTTTTGATTTATTAGCTTTTTCAAGTAGTTTAAGGTTTTTAGCGATATTTTTCTCTAATTCGATATAGTTTAATGTCTTTAATCCAGTACCTCTTGCCATTCCTCTTTCTATAAATCCTTTTAACCATCCACCAGTTCCTAGATTTAATAAATTAAAAGTGCTTCTTCCTAATTTTTCTCCCAATCCTCTTTCTTGAATTTTTTGTTGAAGTTTATTTACTTCTTCTTTATTTTTTCTAATAAGATCTCTTGTCTTATAAATTGCAGACATTGTTTTGTCCATTTCTTTTGTTCCTAATCCTGATGCAGTTTCTCTAGCTTTTTCTTTTAATCCCTTTCTTACTGTTTCATATAATTTAGAATTTACTGATGTTAAAGGCTCTCCTTTACTGAATGCTTTTTTACCAAATTCAACTCCATAGCTTCTAGCGATATTGTTGATCTCTTTTTTAGTTAATCCTGTTGTAGTTGCTTTCTTAATAGTATCTTTAATGTTTTGTACTCCAACATTATCTCCGGTCTTTCTATAAACTTCTTGAAGATGTTTTAATGCAGTCTCAACATAATTAGTTTTGACTTCTTTGCCAGAGATAGATTTTGCTTTAGTAACTATATCTTTTAATTTTTGAACTGAAGTATCTTTGTCTAATTTTTTATCTATATTTTTAGATAGTTCTGTTATTTTATTAGTAAGTTTAGTTTCTAAATCTTTAAAAGTTTTAACACCTTTTGTGTCTATTGATTCTAATGCTTTTACTCCAAGTGGCTGATCTTTTGTTTTTCCTTCAATAATTTTACCTGCTATTTCTTCTTTAGCTTGTTGTACTGTTTTAGTTGTTGGTTTTTGTATTTTTTCTCCTAATTTTTTCAATCCTTGGCCACCTTTTAATAATGCGACATCAAAAAGTGCACCAGTTCCTGCTCCTATTACTGCTCCTTTAGCAACGTCTACTAATGACTTATTTTCTTTTAGTTCTTCTCCTGCTCCGTATGCTGCACCAATCTTTGCCCCTGGTCCAGTTAAAGCTCTTTTAAATAAGCTTTTTCCTGCAGTTGATGCTACTTTTCCACCTGCACCACCAAGACCAGCTGCTATTGTCTCAAGGCCTGTTCCAGCGACTTCTTTAAATGTCTTTGGCGCTTCTAATTCTCCAAGTACCCCTGCATTAACTGTTGTCTTATAATTTTTAGGA
>JAQWCF010000133.1 GCA_028706105.1 Candidatus Margulisiibacteriota bacterium | reverse complement strand
GTGGACGTTTGGGTGGCCGAAAGAAGGGCCTCAGTCCTGAAGCCAAAAAAACAGCTAAAGCAGCAGTTTCGTTGTATAAAAGCAATGAAAATAATGTAAATGAGATTTGCGATATTTTAAATATCAGTAAATTGACACTGTATCGCCACTTGAAAAGTGAAAGCGTAAATTAAATAAAAGGTAATTTCCTATGAGTGTAAAACTCATAATGATTGTATAGAAAACTTTTAGTTGGTTTTATGTTTTAAAACATAAAATTTTATTTTTTTTATCGAAAATTTATACGTTACTTTAACGCATAAATAATTATTTAATAACTATTTATGTCTTTTCAATCATGAAACATAATTAATATGAAAACTAACATTTTCATATCTTTATTAGAGTTGTTGAGGGTAAGGCATACACATCTTTTTTCGAATCAATTCTTCAACGAGCACCCTCATAAATACAATTTATTTGGTTTGTCTTCTATGCTTTCAGAATACGGTGTGGAAAATGCCGGACTTAAACTTATAGACAAAAATAATATACGATTAATAGAAACTCCTTTTATTGCCCATATCAATGACGACTTCGTTATTATTGAAAAAATATTAGAGGATGAAATCCAATTCACCCAAAGAGACAAAAGTATAAAAATTCCGATAGAAGAGTTTAATAAAATATGGACAGGGATTGTGCTTATCGCTGAACGAAATAAGGATTCAATTGAACCGGAATACAATAAACATTTCAAAATTCAAATTCTTAAGTATCTTCAAAAAATATCTATCCTCCTGATTTTATTTTTTTTGCTTTTTATTTCTTTTATTCAGAATAAGAGTTATTTTGATGTTGGACTTATTTTACTGCTGTTAATAAATTCAATAGGTGTCTATATAGGTTATTTATTAGTTCTTAAACAATTAAATATCCAAAGCACTTATAGTGATAGGCTTTGTTCATTATTTAAACACAGCGATTGTAATAATATACTTGAGTCTAATGCGGCCAAGCTTTTTGGAGTTTTTAGCTGGAGTGAAATAGGATTAAGTTATTTTGTGACTAATATATTTGTTATTTGTTTGTTACCTTCATATATTCCTTACCTTGCATTAATCAATGTCTTTTGTTTGCCATATAGTTTTTGGAGTATTTGGTATCAGAAATTCAAAGCCAGGCAATGGTGCCCCTTGTGCCTTATTGTGATCATTTTATTATGGGGACTGTTTGTAATTAACTTATCTTTTAGATTTCTTCTTGTTTCAACCCTGTCAATGTCGGAATTGTCCATTACGGGATTATCATATTTGCTTTTTATATTGTGCACCAATTTGGTTTTATCAATTCTGATGAAAAGTTTACAAGTTGAAAATATAAACTATGAAATAAACAACATCAAGGCCGATGAAGACGTTTTTAAATCACTATTGAAAAAACAACCTTATTATGTTGTAACAAGAGAGACATCGTCCATTCTATTAGGTAACCTAAATTCTAAATTTTTGATAACAATATTTACAAACCCCCATTGTAATCCGTGTGCTAGAATGCATAAAAGAGTGAATGATTTGTTAAATAAAAATGAAAACCTTTGCGTGCAATATATTTTTTCATCTTTCCATAAGGAATTGGACATATCCAATCAATTTCTTATTGGGGTTTACCGGCAAAAAAACGATGAGTTTAAAACAATTTATAATGAATGGTTTGAAAAGGGAAAATATGATAAAGAAACCATTTTTCAAAAGCACCCTGTGAAGATAGAAGAACCAAATATAGCCAATGAATTTGCCAGGCATGAGCAATGGAAGGAAAAATCGGGTCTAAGGGCAACTCCCACAATCTTGGTGAACGGTTATAAGTTGCCAGAGAATTTTAAAATTGAAGATCTGCATTTTTTCTCCGATATTGAGATATGAAAAGCTTGTTGCATATATAAGAAGGCAACAGGTGTAATTAATAATTTTAAATTTTTATGCTTATGAAAAAGTTAAAAAAAATCGAATTGCAAGAAGTAGTTGTGTTGGAAGACAGTGAAATGAAACAGATTGTTGGTGGAAGTGGCTCCCTTTCGTGTGACCCTGATGCAACTCTATGCTATGGTGCTTGTTTGACAGATAATGGACTAGGCGGTGTCTGCCGAAAAATTCCGAGAATTTTTAATAAGTGTGGATGTGTCCAACTTTAAGTGTTCTAAGTTATAACTAGAATTATAAAGAGTGAGGGTTCGTTCCTTACTCTTTATAGCTATAATAGCAGTAAAATCACAGCATTAATATGACCTTTAAAAGATCATAAGATTAAGAATCATCAAATTAAAACGGTAATCTAAGTTCTCTATACAGAACAATTACATTTTTCAATATTTATTTATTTGAGATATAAAACTGCCACCATAGATGAGTGGTCCCAAAGGAAAGGAGGAAAATATTAATATGAAAATACGAGTATTTGAAATTGCTGTGGCATTTGCATTTATAACAAATGGTAATGCCCAAAACACGGATGTCAAAATCGATGGGGATACAGCACGTTTACGTGTTGTGTATGATTTTAGTCAAAATAATTACTTAAATAAGAGTCTTTCGAGAGCAGATACAATGGCACTGGATATAGGCGATAGGTTGTCTGTATTTTATGACATGACAGTGCCGAATAAAACAATCGATAAGTTTATAAAGCCTGAGCAGATTAAGTCTCTTTCCATAGAGTACACTCGATCCGATGATCTGGAAAATATAATTATAGGAAAAAATGAATATCAACACAATGTTTTCAAATTGGATAATTATATTTCAACCAAAACTTACAAAAACCGTGAACAAAACCGAGTTTATACATTAGATCAAAATCAGGCGAATGGAGAAGATATTTCAATTTTTTTATCAGAAGATTTGTTACCACAGCAATGGGTGATTGGTAGTGACACCTGTCGGGTATTGGGTTATCCATGTCATAAGGCAACAACAAAATTCAGGGGAAGAGAATATGACGCCTATTTTACCCAGGAACTACCGGTTAATGATGGCCCGTGGAAACTATACGGTTTACCGGGTCTTATTCTAGAGGCTAAAACGAGTGACGGAATTTTCCACGTCAAGGCTATTGGCATCCAAAAAATTAAAAATACTCCAATAGATATTTCTTATGGCAAGAATACTGAAATTTGCAAAGAGTTGAATCAGTTTTATAAGTTTATCCGAAACAAAAGAAATAGTTATTTAATAGAAGATAAAGGAAATGTTATTATTTATGAGAAACCATTATCAAAAGATATCATATTCATGGAGGAAGAAAATAAGGACTAATTAATAATGTGTGTGGCTCTAAACATTGAAACAAATTGGTCGGAATATTACAATTGACATAAAGTAAAACTTGATTCATCGGCACAGCTTATTTTCCCCGCTTTAATTTGATATTTTTAAA
>JAQWCF010000132.1 GCA_028706105.1 Candidatus Margulisiibacteriota bacterium | reverse complement strand
CGTGATAACTTATATAATGTATAAAATAAGGTTTGACCAATATGGAAATTATAAAACTTTTAAACAAAGATAAGGCAATGAAGTATTAATTGAGAAATATAAGGAATCTAAATATTTCTCAGTTAATAATTAAAATAATACCTATTAAAAAATGACTATTCTTGTTTATTCAAGGTAGCCATTTTATATTTGAATACAGAACACTTTAACGCTCAATTTGCTATTTGTTTATTACTATTTCTAATAAAATATACCGTTGCTCCGGCATTAGCTATTATGTGGAAAATAATAGGGTATAACAGAGAATTTGTTAATTCAACCAAATTTCCCATAAAAATTCCGAATATAAATGCAAAAAGTATTTTTATCATTGTATCTTTGCTAATTCTAAATTTAAAATATTGTAAATGCATTATTCCAAATAAAAATGCAGATATTAAAACTTGTAAAGTAACTTCTTTCAATAACGGAAAAGGAATCATAATATCAGAAGTCCCAATTGCAATAGGTAATAAATTTAATATGATTCCCCTAAACATTATTTCTTCTCCTATGGGAAATATTAGGCAAAAAGGCAAAACGTTTTTTATATCTTTCTTTATTTTATATCCAGAGTAAAAGATGAAAGGCGTTATTAATAGTAAAAACAAAAATGTATCTAAAATAGATATTGGTTTTGTTGGTATACTAATAATTTTCTTTTTGGACCAAATTATCCCCAATGAAATAACTAATAAAAACCATATATAAGAAACAAACAGTCTTAATTTTGTTCCGTATTTGTTTTTCCAAATTATATTTGCAAAAGTTAGTAAAATTACAAATAAAAAAGTTAAAAAAATAATAAAAGCAAAAACAACAATTTTCATAATATCTCCAAATCATTCATTAAAGCTTTCTAAATGTCAATTTGTTTTGGGTGAACCCAAAAAAAATGGTGATTATTCTGTTTCCCACCATCTTTTACTGTTTTATGAATTGTGATAATTTGCAAAAAAAGATGAGTCGCCGTTATAATTGAAGCACAAGATCAAATTAGAAAGGAGATCTCACATGTATATATTATCACAAAACAATCAAAACGTAAAGAAGGAAAATAAGTTCATTCCGCTTCTGGACCTTATAACTAAATGTAAAGATTACTCGAAGGAACTAACAAGGAAAACACTGGTTGATTTTTTCCGAGCGATTGATTATCAATTTTCCGAATCGAAAATATGGAAAGAAAACTTTAAGATCGTAATCTCGAAGATACCCTTGTTTTTGAAAAAAGATATCGTGGCGATAATCGGTACAATTTAGAATTATATGTTTTTACCGAAAAAAAAGCAGCGGAGTATGTAATCGATTCGGTTTTACGGAATCTGCAAAAAGAAGATATCAATTATATTCATATTCGCTTAATTAATGAGAATCAGTCGGTGATGTATGAATTATTATCGCAAAATATAAAGCTTAATTGTAACAATTCTAATATTAATGTTTTAGTATTAGGAGCCGGAAATATTAATATTATTTGGTATATGCAAATTAAAGATACGGATTTAAATATTATAGTTATTGACAAAGATGCCAACCGAATTTCTGAAGTGTTTTTTAATGAATATCCGGAGCTGAAAAAATATAATATCTCTTTTTATCAAACGGAAATCGACACCGCCGATTTTGTGAAATGTTTAAGCGAGAAGGCTCTTTATAGCCAATATATTGCTGTTTCACTGGGCGATGATGGTTTAAATATCAACAGTGTTATTTTCCTAAAAAAATATTTTATAAGGAAAAATGTCGCTGATGAAAAACATTTTTTTATTAGGATTAAAAACAAGCAAAAAGGGAGAAGTATTAAAAAATTATTTGATTTGGATAAAAGTTCAATGTTATTTACATTGGAAATGGCGAAGGGAGTTTATTTGGCATACGCCGGTATGCTAGATAAATCAAGCGAAGAACAAGATAAAGCGCTTAAGGATTTTTATATATCACAGTATAACTTACGAAGTTCATTTTCTTCCGCAATGCATATATATAATAAACTTAATATAATCGGCGGTTCAATTAAAGATAATCTAGAAAATATCGCCAATCTAATTGAAGATAATTTGGATATGCTTGCCATAAGCGAGTATTTACGTAGGAATGCTTTTATGCGAACCGAAGGCTATATCAAGGCTTCAAAAGAAAGGGTAAAACAGTATATTATAGAAAATGATAATAATAGTCATGTAAATCATTTATCAAAAGAACACCCTTGTTTGGTTGAATGGGCCGAGTTGAATTATGCATCTTTATTTATCAACGAACTTTATAAATCCCATAATATGATTCATAAGGCCAATAAAGATTTTACTAAATATGATTATGATATCGTAAAATCAATACAAAAATCATTCAGTATGCCAATTTAAATTATCATGAACAAGGCCCAGATTGTAATAAAACGTGAATCGAGAGTACTTAGATTCTTTCTTTTCTTTTAATGTTTTCAACAAGAATACCTAAGGATGCCAGATGAAATTGGCCGATACTCTTACATTGACACTGGGAAATCGTAAAATCAATTGTGCTTGCGGTTGTGATATACTTGAAGTAGCCTCATCAAGAATTAATATCTTTGGATCTGCCAAAAGAGCCCTGGCAAAGGAAATTAACTGGCGTTGTCCTGCAGACAACCTGGAACCTCTCTCATTTACCTCAGTATTGTAACCCTCTTCCATCTCAATGATAAAATCATGAGCTTTTACTGCCTTCGTTGCCTTTATTACTTCTTCATCAGTAGCATCAAGCTTACTGTAGCGTATGTTATCCATAATCGTGCCGGAAAAAATAAAAGAATCCTGAAGCATAACGCCCATTTGCTTTCTGAGTGAATTGAGTGTTACAGATCTTACATCTGTTTCATCGATAATCACCTGCCCACTTTCAACGTCATAGAAGCGGCTTAATAAATTAACAATAGTAGTTTTACCTGCACCTGTTGGTCCAACAAGAGCTATCGTTTCACCTTTTTCAACTGAAAAGCTTACATCCTTTAAAATTCTTCTTTCTCCCTTTTCATATGAAAAATTAACATGATTGAATCTAACCTTTCCTTCTATTAAAGGCATTTCAACAGCCTCTGGTAGATCATCAACAAGAGGCTGTTCGTCGTTAGTTTCAAAAATTCTCTCAAGATATGCAATGGCATTTATAATTGCATTATAAAAATTCCCTAGATTGGATACAGGTTCCCAAAAACGCGATATATAGCCCATAAATGCAACAACTATACCTGCAGTAATCCCGGTAAACCCCTGGCTTATCCAACTAACACTGACAACAAAAACCAAAGAAATACCTGCAATTGAAACAGAATCAATTACTGGCCAAAGTAAAAACTGTGCTTTAACTGCCTTCATCCAAGCTTGTATGTATCCCTCATTAAGATCTTTAAATATTCCA
>JAQWCF010000131.1 GCA_028706105.1 Candidatus Margulisiibacteriota bacterium | reverse complement strand
CTCATAACCCAAAGGTCGTCAGTTCGAGTCTGGCTCCCGCAACCATAAACTATTCGAAACTTACAGTTTCTCAAGTTCATGGCTGCGCCTAGTATGTGTACATTCCCTTATTTATATACTTTATCTATTTAGAATAGTTTATGCAGTGTACTCAAACGTAGTGAGTAGTTCACTGCCACTATAATTCTCAGCCTGAGGCTGATCAAGTTCATGGCTGCGCCTAGTATGTGTACATTCCCTTATTTATATACTTTATCTATTTAGAATAGTTTATGCAGTGTACTCGAACGTAGTGAGTAGTTCACTGCCACTATTATTTGCTATAATCAACATATGTTAGAAGAATTTTTCTATGTGTATGTACTACAAAATGAATTTGATAATAAATTCTATATCGGGTATACAAATAATCTTGAAAGAAGAATTAACGAGCATCATCAAGGAAAAAATATATCTACAGCCAAACGTCTACCATTAAAACTAATCTACTTTGAAGGACATCTTTCAAAAACAGATGCAGAACGTAGAGAAAGATACTTTAAAACAAATAAAGGCAAAACAACTTTAAGACAAATTGTTAGAAATTCACTTAATACCTAAGCAATTGAATCTTTTTTTATGTTTTTTGGCTCTTCACCAACAAGTGGGGCAGACAATTTATTTAACAACATTTTTATAGTAAGTAGCTCGACCTTTCCCTAATCTTTCAATGTAGCCTTGTTTAATGAGTTTATTAAAATCAATGTTTCTGGTTGGCTTTGCTCTTATGGTAAGCCGTGCGTAGTCTTTATCAGTAATATATCCATGCTTATTTATGTAATTTAATATTTGATGATGGTAGTCCTTGAGTTCCGTATCTGGCGTTAATGCTGACGTCTTTAATTCTTGTCCAACTCTCAATAACTCATCTATGATTCCGTCAGTAAAATACTCAAGCCAAGGGGTAAAATCCACAGCATCTTTAATCTCATAATAATTTCCTTTAATCCCAACCATTTCAAAATATTTACTAACATTATTATTATAGTAATTCTCGAAACTAAATAAATTAAAAGTATTAAGCCCCATGGTTGCCAATATAAGTTTTGTTACTAAACGAGCAGTCCTGCCATTACCATCAACAAAAGGATGGATAATCACAAATTGTTTATGAAATATTCCAGCTAAAATTAACGGATCTATTAACGATTTATTTGTATTAGCAAAAATTATAAGTTCCTCCAGTTGCTTTTTTATATCAGCGTGATCTGGTGGTAAATATATTGTCTGACGTTTTTTGGGATCATTAACAAAAACAGACTCTTGTCTTAGCTTACCAATTTGAAATTTATTAAGTAGCTTACTGGTTACTCCTTTGTGAATTTTCAATATTAAAGAGAGATCAAAACCTATAATACTTTGACTTATATAATCCTTCATATTTATAAGAGTGTCATTATAATTGATAATTTCTTGTTCGCTGTCTCTTAAATTTTGAGGTTTATTCTTTAGTATTCTCTTAACTTCTGTTAATGGAAGCGGGTTACCCTCAATACTTGTTGAAGAAAAAGCAGATATTTCACGTGCCGAACTTTCCATTTTAGTTAAAACGATTGAATTGTATTGTTTTGAGTTTAATTCAAATATAAGGATTGAAATACGTTTAATGTTTAACAATAACTTACTCGTAATAGTATATTTAGGAACAAACATAATTAGCCTTATATTAGACGATAATTAGACGATAGTCAAGTTTAACAGGCTGCCAAGCCGAAACTTACGAGTGCATGTATGCCAGTGGGCTATGTGTTTGTATTTTCCTCATATTCCTAAATCTTTAAACAATTCCTTAGCAGAATTAAATCCCTCTATATTCTTTCCTTCCTTAGCATCTTGTATTGCCTCCATTGTTTCTTTAGGTAATTTTAGCTCAAAAGGAATTCCGCCTTCAGTTAATATTTTTGCAAAAAACATATTAATAGCTTCTGATGAAGAGATCCCCAATTTATGCAATACAATTTCAGCTTTATTTTTTAGGTCATAGTCCATTCTGGCGCTAACTCTAGCAGTCTTTAATCTGTCTATTGTTGTCTTAGTCATAATATTTTCTCCTTATGTATTCCGTTGTACCCCAAATGGCGTACAATAAACATAGTGTTTGTGAAATATATTTCAGTTTATATACTTATCTTTCCCCGAATTTTATACATAAATCAATAACGTGTATAATTTTATGACTATTTTTTACACAATCTATACACACAATGGGTTATATATAGTAAAAATAGTGGAGCTACTGAAAAAATTAAATTATGGTCACACGACCAGAATTGGCAAAAACAGTACTACATCCAGCTAGCAATATAGACCCAGTTTCCAACATCCAGAATGGGTGGCTTCACGGTCCACTTTCCTTTAAGTCCTTTGGCTTGTGCAGCAAGTGCAAAATGGCACATAGCAATGCCCATATCCAGCCGCTGAAGTTCAACCCCAGGAAAGCGCTGACTGTAAGCCTTGTCTTCATCAAGAAAGAGATGAAAGGTATCCTGCTGTTTATCTTTAATGATTCTCCAAGGTTGCTTATTCGATGCTGAAGGCGCCATCCGCACAGCAGCTAGAACCGGTTCATAAGTACTTGCACCGCCAGATGATAATGGTGTCTTGTTGTCTACCAGAAAGAACAACTCCTCAAAAGGCTTTCTGCTACTTGAATTAACTAATTTACGAATCATACGATCACGCACCGTGGTTCTGCTTGCGCGATAACCCAATGGTGTCACCGCTGGTAGTATTTCCGAAGGCAAAAGCTCGATTTTTTCTCCGAATTCACTACGGTTCAGGAATCCACCAAGCCAGCAAGTGCCCAGCCCCAACTCTGTAGCCTTGAGGATAGCGCCTTCCATACAATAACCAAAATCTTCCATGTTGTTTTTATCTGCAGCAACAGCACCCGCAAGATAAATATGAGCATTGGTTATAACTCCATACGTACCAAGAGCTTTCAGTTGACTTAGGTCTTTGCCGGTCATATCGACCAAATCAAATCGAACCTCATTACCAAACGGGCCGATATTATTATTGGCAAGGAAATCCATTAGTTCCTTTTGTTTGTCTGCCTCAACCACTTGATTAGAGTAGGCTCTTACTGATGTTCGCGCTTCGATGATTTTTAGCATGTCCATAAGGATAGTATAATACGAAAGATACAAGGTATCTATAGTCCCCCTTTTTAGCAGTAAGGGAAAATCAATTCAGTACTAACAATATCCATTTACTAAAAAATAGGTTCTTTTTCTAAAATATAAAAATCGTAGATATTTAGACGTCATTTAACCATAAAATTTGTATTTGTTTTAAATAAACCCCATTAATTGAACTGAAGAACCGTACGGAAGCGAAATATTTAAGACTTAATGAAATGAGCGTGGGAAAATCAGGACGATTTTCCAGGACAACCGACCCAGGACAGGGGAGTTTGTCCGTTAGTGAATGAATTTAGTCTTAGAATAAGCGAGAGTCCGTGTTCTT
>JAQWCF010000130.1 GCA_028706105.1 Candidatus Margulisiibacteriota bacterium | reverse complement strand
CTCCTGGAACAGCAAAAGCAAAAATTGGGTGGTTAATGGATTACCACGGAGTAGGAGATACTGCTTGGTACACAAACATCTCTTTTGGAGTAGATTATAGTAAAGAAGGACACACTCATACTAAGGCAAGTATAACTGACTTACCTGACTATCTACTTAGCTCCCATCCAGCTAGTAATGTTACTACTGAAAAAATTGAAAATTGAGATACTGCTTATACTCAAATTTCAGAATCAAAATCATATACAAAAACAATATTATCAACTCAATGGGGTGCTGTGGATTTAAAGTATCCAGTCTCAATTCCTGGATTAAAAGATAGTGATACGGTAATTTTAGATGGTAATAATGAAATATTTGCAGAGTATGGATTAGATGCCACTATTGGAACAAATGAATTGATATTTTCAGTTGGAGTTAAACCTTCAAATTCTATTACAGTAAAGTATTCAATAATTAAAACAGAGGGAGGTACGGTTTAATGCCTGTCTTTAGAAAAGCAATACCTGGTGGTGCAGAAAAAATAGTAAATGGCGAATTAGAAACTACTGCAATTTTTAATGAAGAAATAAAGACGGGAGATAAAATATATATAAAAGTAATTAACTCTACCACAAGAGCCTATAAAGTGAACGATATATCAACAATAAAAAATAATAAGACAACAATTGCTGGCCTAGGATATGCAATAGAAAATGGAAATTCAGGTCAATTAAAAAAAATAAGAATAATTTGGGGGTAAGATATGCCAGTAATAAAACCGAAAATAATAGGACGAATTAGTGACGTAAAAGGAGTTGATGAAATAACAACTCTTTTTATAGACGAAATTAATAAAGGCGATCCTGTTTATGTTCAAACGATTATTGGTAAACCAAATTGAGCATTGTCTAATGCGGAAATACTGACGACTGGAGATCTCCCCGCGGTCGGAGGCTCTGGAAAGAGCTCTCAATTTTCTAATAATAATCAATATTTAGCAGTTGCTCATAATACTAGTCCGTTTTTAACGATATACAAAAAAGGCAATGGAGATAGTTTTACTAAGTTAAATATAGCAGCTCCTACCGGGAATGGTATAGATTTAGCTTTTTCAAGTGATGACACATATTTAGCAGTTGTACATAATCTTCACCCTTTTCTTACAGTTTATAAAAGAACGGGTGATAATTTTGTAAAACTAAATGTTCCAGCATTAACTGCTGTAGCAACAAGTTGTAGTTTTTCAAATGATAATTTATATTTAGCAATTACAAGTTCTGTCGAACCTTATATTATAGTTTACAAAAAAGATAGTAATGATGTTTTTACTAAATTATACACTGGAGGTAATTAAATATGGCAATACCTGTAGGATATAGAAAAATAACTTCCAATGACGTAGGAAAAACCTTTGGTGTTGATTTAGAAACAGTTATCAAATTTGATGATGCAATATCAGTTGGATCTTGGTATATCAATGCTGAACCACCGTTTAGTAGTATAGAATGGATGTTATTTAGTGATAGCAGTAGTTTCTATTCATCTCGAGGAGGAAATCCGAATTTTTGGATGATAGATACCTACTTTAGAGGTTCTTATCAAAGTGGATCAGAAGGAGTATATCCATATCCTGACGATTATATTATTTCCACAAGCGAAACTGTTCCTTCTGGAATAACTATAATGGATACATGAAATATAGATAAAACATGGATGAATTATGTTTATGTAAAAGATAAAGAACCTGAATATACTATAACTTTTAATGGTAATGGAGGAACATCTCCAAGTTCTCAAACAACAACAAATCAAAAATTAACAAGCTTACCAAGTTCTACTAGAACAGGATATCATTTTTCAGGTTGATATACAGCAACTTCTGGCGGAACAAAAATAACAACAAGTACAGTATTTAGTGCAAATACAACAGTTTATGCGCGATGAATACTAGAAGATTACAACATTAGATTCTATGATTATAACAATTCCGTAGTAGCAAGTTTTATAGAAAAATATTACGGAGAAAGTATTACTTTACCAACACCTCCAACTAGACCTGGATATACATTTAATGGATGGTATAACAGTAGGACTGGAACAACATATCATGGATATAATGGTTCAGGTACTAAAATTACTTGAACAACCGTTCCAGATTTAGGCGAATATGGTCAAGAATATAATTTTTATGCAAAATATACTCCAAAACAATACACTTTATATTATTCCCACGGTTTTGAATATTCCTCTACTGTTACATATAATGAGCCTTATAATAGAACTGAGTTGAATAGCGAACCTTATTCAAGAGAAGGATATACTTGAGTAGGATGATATGATGCTTCTAGTGGTGGCAATAAAATAACTTCTACTTCTTTAGTAAAAGTCGTCACTACAAATAGTTATATTTATGCTTACGCTAGATGAACACAAGACCCAGTTTATACTATAACTTTTAGTGATACAAAAGGTAATTCTACAACAAGAGAAGTATCTTCGCCACAAAATTATAAAGTAAATCCTCTTCCTAGTGCGAGCGCTATTGGATTCGATTTTCAAGGCTGATATACAGCAACTTCTGGCGGAACTAGAATAACAATAAATACGGTATTTAGTGCAAATACAACAGTTTATGCGCAATGGAAACCTATATATACTATAACTTTTAATGGTAATGGAGGAACATCTCCTAATTCTCAATCAGCTTATTTTGATGAAGGATATAAACTTACAAGTTTACCATATTCTACTAGAGCAGGATTCGATTTTCAAGGCTGATATACAGCAACTTCTGGCGGAACTAAAATAACAACAAGTACGGTATTTAGTGCAAATACAACAGTTTATGCACAATGGAAACCTATATATACAATAACTTTTAATGGTAATGGAGGAACATCTCCAAATTCTCAGTCGGTTCATTTTGATGGAGGATATAAACTTACAAGTTTACCAAATTCTACTAGAACCAATTATGTTTTTCAAGGTTGATATACAGCAACTTCTGGCGGAACTAAAATAACAACAAATACAGTATTTAATGCAAATACAACAGTTTATGCGCAATGAAAAGGCACAGCATACACAGTACAATTTAATAGCAATGGTGGTGGAGTTCCTTCGCCATCTTCAAAAACAGTTTATTTTGGAGAAGCTTACGGACCACTTGCTACAGTCTCTAGATCGTCCTATAGCTTTGTCGGTTGGTTCAGTGTTTCATCCAGTTCTGGTGGAACTCAAGTTACACCTTCGACTGTAGTAACAACTACTTCTCCTAAAAACCTTTATGCTAGATGATCATTAACTACTTATACTGTAACATATAATGCTAATGGTGGAACTACTGTACCTACAGCTTCTGGTATAACAGCACTTCCTAATCCACTACCTACTCCAACAAAAACTGGATATAATTTTGTTGGTTGGTTTTATGATTCATTATTACTAAACCAAGCATCTGCAGGAGCTGCTTTAACTTCAAATATAACTTTATATGCTGGTTGAACTATAAAAACATACACAGTTGTATTTAAAAATTGGAATGGAAGCGTTTTAAAAACACAAACTGTATCTCACG
>JAQWCF010000129.1 GCA_028706105.1 Candidatus Margulisiibacteriota bacterium | reverse complement strand
ATACTTCCTTACTTACCATCACCTTGTCGCCATTTACAAAAATAAAATATTCTTTCTTTACCATTAAAAAAACCTCCTTAAATTTCTTTTTGTGTTTTGAAATTCAAGGAGGCTGGTGGAGCTCTTGTTTTATTCATTTGTTTTCACCTAATTTTGGGAATAAAAAAGCCACGAAGTAATCCGTGGCCATTCCATAATATTTAAGGCAAAAATCGCCTTATGATATTAGATTAAATTAGATGAAGTCCCATTACAGTAGCAATTAAGTACCAAACTAGTGCCAAGTTTGTCCCAACATTGTCTCAATCAGGTCTCATAGGGTTGAGCCATTTCAGCTACCATAGGTAGTTCCTGTATAGCTTGTAAGGCTTCTATGACATCTGGTAAGGCATAGCCAAAAAGCATATTCCCGAAAGCTTCTGTCGCCTTATTTAGATATCTGAAATAAGTTGACCTACTCATATTATGAACGATTAATAATTGTTCACAGGTTCTGGCTTCTTCTGTAAAGTATCTTCTTTTTAAAATCTCAGCATAAAGTTCTCCATCATTTGGATACCTACTAAGCCTCTCTAAAGATAAATCCATAAGTTCTAATAAAGATAAGCTGACATTAATATCGATTAAACTTTCTTCCAATTTTCTTACATCAACATCTGTGTCTACTTCTAAAAAACTTATAACTAAATCTTCTAAGTGTTGTCTTCTACATGCATAAACTTCTTGATCTTTCATCTGAATTCGATCTTGAACATGAAAGCTGACTTTCCTATAAAGTTTAAGTAGTAACTTTGCATTATGCTTATAGGATTCGTATGAATCTCTTGTTTCTATATTTTCTGTAATTCTTTTCAATTTTCCACCTCATAATATCTCCCTCAATAAATTTTGATGGACATCATTAAACGTCCGAAAAATCCTTATCTTTGCTAGAAAGAGCTTTTGTAATTCTATATCCGTCTTCTGTTACTCTACTGTCCTTGATTACGATGTAATCTTCTTTCTTGTATTTTGCTTTTTTATCTATAAAAATGATGCTATTGTTGGCGATGTCATGAGGAAGCACACCATCATCCTCACTTGCAATAGAACAAAAAACATCATCAGATAACATAAGTCCTGTAACGCCAACTAGTTCATCTAGAATCATTGGCTCATAATTTTCTCTAATAAATTTTGCTTTCAACGTTTCCTCCTATAATTCGTCTTTTTCGCTATATTAGATTGACTAATTAAGACTTTAAAAGTATAATATAGTCGTTGAATGTCATATTTTATATTATATTAAGTCACTTAATGGCTTATGTCAATACCATTTTAAATTTTTGAGACTTTCAATGACCATAAAGGAGGATATGAAATGAACTTCGCCCAAAAATTAAAAGATTTGAGAACAGAAAAAAACTTAACCCAAGAAGAATTAGCAAAAAAATCTGGCATCTCTATTAAATCTATTTCAAGATATGAACTTGGCGAGACGCTCCCTCGCACAAAAAAATATTATGAAAAAATCGCAAACGCTCTTGATGTCGATACAGATTATTTCCTGTCACAAGAGGCTGATTTCTTTATCAATGCTCGAAAAGAATTTGGTTACAAGGGAGCAAAAGATGCTGAAGAACTTGTTAATGGGATGATTGGACTCATGGCAGGTGGAGAACTACCAGATGAAGATAAGGCCACAATACTTGATGCAATGCAGGAAGCCTTTTATATGGCTAAGCTAGAAAATAAGAAATATACACCGAAAAAATATAGGATTGAGGAAGAATAAATTTGTAAGGAGGGTCAGCTATGAATCAAAAACGAAACCTGATTTATAATGACGTTCAAAAATTAATAGCTCATCATGGTACTCGAGACCCTCGTACTATTTTGCAAGAACGTAATGTAACTTTAATTCCGTTTAAAGAAAAAACAAAATTGCTAGGAATGTATAAAGTTATTCTTAGAAATAAGTTTGTCTTCTTCAATCCTTTCATCGATGAGCGAATTTTAAATATGGTCTTTGCTCATGAACTTGGACATGATATTTACCATTATGACCTTGCAAAGAATGAAGAGATGATTGAATATGAACTTTTTAATATTACAAGCTCGACGGAACTTGAAGCGAATCTTTTTGCATCGCATTTACTTATCGATGATAATGAATTAATTGAGTATATACAGGAAGGTAAATGCTATGAAGAGCTAGCCAGTATTTTTAACGTAAATATCAATTTGATGTTCTTTAAACTCAATGAAATGTATCGAATGGGCTACCCTATCAATCGATTAGATGTGTGTTATGACAGCAAATTCTTTTCTGAAATTGATGGAACGGATAACTCAAATCATGAATTATTTTAGTTAAGTTAACATGATCTTTTCTAGAGATGTTTAGTTTTTAAAACAATTTTGGGACATCTCGTTAGATGTTATTTGATATTATTAAAGTGTCGATAATCTCCCCCCCAAAAAGAACTTAATGAAAGGAAAAGTCATGATAGATTTAGAAGCTATAAAAACAAAAATAAGCGATGGAAAAATAGATTCTTATGTAGAATCATACCTGGCAATTTTAGATAAGCTAGACACTTTGGAAAATGAATTACGTCAAGGTAATCTAGAAAAAGAAGAAAATGATGAGATACTTGAGATGTATGATTATCTCATGGAGAAGATTGCAAACTATTATATTAAAAATCACTATAAACCTAATAATTTATCTTAAACAAAAAGGAGGATTATGAATACAAACTACTTAGAACTAATCAATGAAATACTATCTAGTTCATTAAAAGAATCTGAGATACTCGAATTTAAAGATTATAAATTTAAGGACGGTAAATTTAATTCTTTAGATTCTAAAAACATGAATACACTCATTAAGGAAATCTGTTCTTTTGCCAATGCTGACGGCGGAAAAATAATTTTAGGTATTGCCGAGGATGAAAATCATAACCCAACTAAAATATCTGATACTGGAGTTAATGTTGAAAATTTTGAAACTTGGGAACAATCTTTCCGAAATAAAATAGCTACAAAAACAGTTCCTGCTATTTATGGTATTAAACTCCACCATGTCGTAGTAAATAATGATAACTGTATTGTTATTGAAATCCCCAAAAGCATATTAAGACCTCATGCATTTGATGATGGTGAACACAAATTTTATAAACGTAATGGAAATGAATCTCGACCAATGAGATATTCTGATTTGAAAAATGGGTTTTCCGAATTAGAGATCACACAGCAAAAGATATATAACTTTATCACAGATAGAATTTCGACTATCTTAGATTCTGAAATTGATGAGTCCTTATCTGAACGTTCTTCCCTAATACTTCACGTAATACCTGAATGGTCATTAGATGTTTCTAATTTTATAGATTTGAAAAAATGCTATAATAACAGAGCTTTAAGTGTTATTTCTCCTGATTATAGTAATTACTCATACTATAATGCTGATGGTCTAATGAAAACATATGAGACAAACCATAACGGATTTTCTTCATACCTACAAATATTTACAGATGGAAAACTTGAAGCAGGTGAAATTAGGTTGTTAAATGATTTTAGAGATGAAAATCCTTTAGAAATCTATCATTGGGATCAATTAGAAA
>JAQWCF010000128.1 GCA_028706105.1 Candidatus Margulisiibacteriota bacterium | reverse complement strand
TCTTTGTCAGTAAACTTAGCCATTTCTGCATCTTGTACCTTTGTGCAAGGAGACATCTTTTCACTACAACACATTGGAATTTCTTGATTATCTTCTGAATATTTCTCCAGCCCACAGACACTACATACGTATTTCATTTACATCCTCCTTATAATTTAACAGTTAAGCCATCGTAACCCATTTCAATATTATCCGGCAATTCACTATTTAACTTATCATACTCCAAATCATGAGTTGTATGAACAAAATATGCTTTCTTAGGCTTCACCTTCTCAATAAGTCGTACGCTTTCATCTACATTAAAGTGAGTAGAATGAGCTACATATCTTAGGGCATTAATAATCACAGTATTTTTATTATTAATTAAAGACATTGTTTGCGCTGGCAATTCATTTACATCTGTAATATACACAGTATCGTCAAACAAAAACCCAAAAACCTTCATCTTCCCGTGAAATCCTAATAAAGGCTCAAACCGAATACCCTTTATATAAAACACTTGTCCCTCCAACAACTCCTTTATCTCAACAGCTGGAACTCCACCACCAATCTGGTCGGCTTCTCCAAATATATAGGGAAATGGTCTTTTCAAGCACTCAGCGAGTTCTTTATACACATAGACATCTATCTTATTTCCTCGACGTATCTCTTTCCCATTTTTAAGAGCCAATGGTCTCAAATCATCAATGCCAGCAATATGGTCCCAATGCGTGTGAGTAATCAAAACTGCATCAACTCTGCGAATGCCATGCCTTAATGCTTGCTCCCTAAAGTCTGGACCACAGTCTATTAAAATACTGATTGATTGGTCTTCATTATGAATCCACGCGGAGGTTCGAAGCCTTATGTTTTTTGAATTTTTACTAGTACATACAGCACAATTACAACCAATTAATGGAACGCCATCCGAAGTCCCTGTTCCCAATAAAGTAAGTTTTAAACTCATACTGTTATTTTCCTATAAAAAAAGATTAATAACAATTAATTGTTTTACCTGCGTTTTGGAATACCTTGCTCGTTAATTTTAATAATAGTATTTTTGCTATATTTCGGATGGTCGCCAATTAAAATTGGCCCTGATAATTCAATTTCTAATAAACGATTGTCACCATCAAACTCATAGTTGGACCCTGCGGGATATACTACCCCTTTATAACAAAGTGGTTGCTCCAACTCATACAATTTTCCTGCTTCTTTTTCTCTCATCTTAATTAACATTCCTCCGACATTCCAATCTTTTTGGAACAACGGGTACTCACAATCTTCGTGAACAAAAACCATTTTATCTATCTGAGCCATATATGCCTCGCCTTGAGCACTAAAATATAAATCAGTCTCTATCGGAAAGCTAATTCCGCTGAGTGTCGAAACCTCAGCTATAGTCCCAGCACTAACTTTTCCATTATTATGAAAAAAAACACAATATCCTTTCATAAATAACAATTCTCCTATTTGAATATTCTGTACCAAAAAAACATAACTTAACTTACCATTTTCACGAAAATAACATGTTGTTCTCTCAGGGAACACAATCCCATTTAGCTTCGTTTTTTTTAATAATGTACAAGAAGCTAACGTTTCATCTTTGTTACTATAAACTGAAACAACTGACTTTATGTCAATATATATATCTTTTGATTTATAATAATTAACATAAGCTTGAAGCTTCTTAAATTCCTTGTCACCATACATTCCAGGATTATATGAAACAGTCCCATTATTAGGGTCAACGCTATTATCGCTATGGTTATTTTCACAAGAAAATGAGATTGTTTTTCTATTCATAAAAATATATCGTAACTTGACTGGAAAGATTGCAACCAACTTACAGTTTTAAATCTTCTACTTTCATCCCTCGCTGGTTTAAATATTCTATTAGCTCAGCTACTAACTTCTCTGAAATATCAGGTTGAACAAAATTCATCATCCCAACAGATATCGCGTCTGCTCCTACCATTAAAAACTTAACTACGTCTTCCACTGTAGCGATTCCCCCCATCCCAATTAATGGTAATTTTACTGCTCGTGCTACATCATAAACCGCTTTAAGCGCTATCGGTCTAATCGCTGGACCACTAAGTCCAGCATAACCTCTGCTAAAAAAAAGCTTTCTGTTCTCAATATCAACTTCCATCCCAGTAACCGTGTTAATTAAAGAAAGGATATCTGCCCCTTCTCCTTCACATGTCTGGGCTAAGCTAACAATATCATGGACATTCACTGCCAGCTTAACTATAAGTGGCTTATCCGTCTTAACTCTTACCTTTCTAAGTAAAACCTTTAGCTGTGCCATGTCCTGACAGAAAGCTAAGCCTCCAGCATCAACGTTCGGACACGAAATATTAAGTTCAATAGCATCAACTCTTTTCTGACTGTTTAATATTTCGGCTAGCTCCACATTCTCTTCTGTGGAATGCCCCGCTATATTAGCTATTACCTTAACTTTCTTTAAATACTCTAAGGCTGGCAACTTTTCTTCTAAAAATTCTTTTATACCACAATTCGCAAGACCAATCGAATTCATCATCCCTGAAGGTGTTTCCGCAACTCGTGGAGTAGGATTGCCTGCCCTAGGTGCTTTTGTAATGCTTTTTAAGGTTATCGCGCCTAGGTTATCTAAATCTAAAAAATCACAAAAATCTGTACCATAACCAAAACAACCAGACGCAGTAGTGATTGGATTCTGTAATATTAACTTACCTAAATTAACTTCTAAACTCTTTACCACTTTAACCTTTTATCCTTCCTTATCATTCCCGCTTTTTTTAGTCATTCCCGCGCAGGCGGGAATCCATTCTCAATCCAAATACTAGATCCCCGCATTCGCGAGGATGACACTATCACCCAGACCTCTTTTTCTTCAATTCAATCCTTACCTTTTCAAGGGAAGGTGGCCAGCCTAGGTTGGACGGAAGGGTGTCTATCCCCATATTTCCTCCGCCTTAAACACAGGTCCATCGGTACATACCTTCTTTAAACCATTGACTGTTTCTACCACACATCCAACACAAGCACCAAAGCCACAAGCCATTCTTGCTTCCAGCGAAACTTCAGTATGGATACTATATTTTTTTGCTATCTGATAAGATAATTTCATTAATATCTCTGGACCACAAATATACAAAGACTCTATTTTGTTTTTTACTAAAACATCTTCTAATTTATCACAAGCAAAACAGCCTTCCTCCTTGTCTACATGCACAATAAGACTAGAAACGTTAATATCTATTAATTCTTCCCTCGTCTTTACAGCATACATTGTCTGAACATCATTGTGTTTGCTTAATTCCTTTTCTAAATAATATAAAGGAGCAATGCCCATGCCTCCACCTAAAATAAGCACCTTTTTATCCTGAACATTAGCGAAAAAATTACCTAAAGGTCCAAGTAAATCCAAGCTATCCCCTGATACTAAAGAACTCATCACATCAGTTCCTTTACCACGTATTCTGTACAATATAACTAACTCATCGCCCTCCACATTATGCACGCCAAACGGTCTTTTTAACAGAAACTGCGAGTTGCTTCCCACGGAAATGTTAATAAAGTTACCCGGCAAACATGCTTTAGCAATATGCTTTGTCTGAATCCTACATTTAAAGATGTCTTTAGCTACTTGCTTGTTCTCAATGATTTGA
>JAQWCF010000127.1 GCA_028706105.1 Candidatus Margulisiibacteriota bacterium | reverse complement strand
AAAGAAAGCACTTGGGGTAGCATATCTGCAGATTTAGTTTCATTGCAGGTATCTAACTACACTCTTTCTAGAACAGCGACCTTTGGAGCAAAAAGTGCTGTTTCTTCAAATGAGGGCATCCTTTCCCTAAGTGCTTCTGTTTCTGCTAATGCAGGGAGCTATTCTTTCTATGTTAATCAATTAGCACAGTCAGAACAGCTAACTTCAGCTGGTTTTAGTAATTCCACTACCGCAAAATTGGTTGCTTCAGCCAAAGAGATTACTATAGAATCTGGGAACGCGAAATTACAAAGATTTACTGAGCTAACTTCCTTAAATGGAGGTAATGGTGTTAGTCGTGGGAGTATTTTTGTCCAGGACAGAGATGGCAATGGCTCCACAATTGACTTGAGCGCTGCTCAAGATATTTATGATGTGATAGAGGCTATAAATACATCAGGATTAAAATTGTCCGCTGGAGTAAACGCTTCAGGAGATGGCATTAATGTTGGCTATACAGGTTCGTCGACTTCCAACAATTTAATAGTTAGAAATGTAGGTAATGGCACAATGGCCACAGACCTAGGGATAGACACCGGAGCGTCAGGTGTTGCTGCTAACCAACAAGCTGGTAGCGGTGTTTATTATTTAGCAAGCAGTATGAGTTTAAGTCATTTAAATAGTGAACTAGGCGTAGAAAAAGGAAGCTTTGTTTTAAATAACGGAGCGGATGATTATAAAATAGATATCTCTGGAGCTAAGACAGTTGGAGATATAATAAGTTTGATTAATTCTTCGGGCTCAGGAATAACGGCATCAATTAGTGCTGATAAGAAAAGCATTAGCTTAAGTGGAACAGATATAACAGTTTCAGAGAGCGGGAACGCAACAGTAGCTAAAGAGCTAGGTCTTATGGGTATTAATGGAACAGGTAGCGACGGAATGGCTATCGTTGGTGGTTTGGGTTCTGTTTTGAACACTAGCTTGTCAGGTGCAACAGGTAATGGCATAAGAGCTGGAAGTTTTGATATTATTGGTGATATAGCAAGCACAATAACAGTTGCCTCTCAAGATTCCATAATAGAAGTAATTAATAAAATTAATGCTGAGAGTGCAGATACCGGAGTTATGGCTAGGATAAATAATTCTGGCACTGGACTAGAGCTATATAAAAGCAACGGAGGAAGTTTTACCATTACGGACTCTAATACTTCCAGAGATTTAGGTCTGCATACGGATGAAAATATAGGTAGTTCTTCAGATGGAAAAATTACAGGTAGCAGTTTAGGTTTTAAATATTTAACCAGGACGTCTTTACTTTCTGACCTGAATCAAGGCGTAGGGTTTAAAAGAGGAAGCATTAGTATAACAAATAGCGATGGTAATGCTTTTAGTGTGAATTTAAGTAGCACAACCTTAACAAATATGGGCGAAGTGATAGATGCTATCAATTTTGCTTCAGACACTGGTTCTTACCACGTAAAAGCTAGTATAAATGCTACAGGGGATGGACTTTTAATTACAGACACTAATGGTGGCAATATTTCTGTTGTGGAAAATGGTACTGCTGGGACAGCAAAAAGTTTGGGTATTTTGGGGTCTTCTACTGCTGGAGAAATAAATGGTTCTTTTAAGAAAGTGATTAACGTTACAGAGGATTATACTTTAAAAGATTTGCAAACAGCAATTAATGGCTTAGGTATAAATCTTTCTGCTTCAATTATTAATGATGGCTCATCCGATCCATACAGGCTTATTTTAACTTCCACACAATCTGGCAGAAATGGTTCTTTTGCGATTAGTAGTGGAGTTGAGAATTTACAGTTTAACACAGCAGTACAGGCAAAAAACTCCTTGATAACAATGGGTAATCCTACCTCGAGTCAGGCTGTTTTTGTGAAAAACTCAAGTAATACAGTGAGTAATTTTATTTCAGGCATGACACTTAATTTGAAAGAGGCTTCTTCTAGCCAAGTAACAGTTACTGTTACAAATAATTATGAAGAGATCGCTGCAGTAGCAGAACAATTTGTAGAAAACTATAATACTGTGATGGATAAAATCAAAGAACAGCTCAAGTATGATTCAACTTCTGGAGTTACGAACCCTTTGTTTGGAGACACCAACCTGATGCTTGTTCAGCAGGATCTTTTTTCTTATATAAGCAAAGGAGCAAGTGAGCTAAATGGAACAATTAAAGCTGTTTCACAAGTTGGCATGAAGTTAGAGCTGGATGGTTCCTTGTCTTTTAATAAGTCGAAGTTTAATCAGGTTCTACAAGACAATTTTGAAGATGTTAAAGATTTTTTTACTTATAATCATAATGCGATGACTTCTGCAACGTTAACTGCATCTTCAACAACTGCTGGAAATATTCAAGGCGTGAAAGACGGGAACACAGGAGAGACCTCCTTGCTTGCCGGAACGACTGGGTGGCAGGGGGCTAATGGAAGTAGCATAGAACTAGATTTTGGTAAAAAAACAAATATAACTTCGTTTAGTTTGTTCGGAACGAACACTTCTCCAAGCGATGTAGTAAAAAGCTTTGTCTTACAATATTGGAATGGTTCTGGCTGGAAAGACCATGCTAGTGTAACAAATAATACAAAAAAAGATATTTCAATGAATTCTTTAAGCAATTTGTACGCAAGTAAAATAAGGTTTAATAATATAACCACAGTTGGTGGAGGAGATGTTAAGTTAGCAGAAATACAAACATATCAGCCAGTAGGTCTTTCTAAATATTTTGATTATAAGATTAGCTCTATTACCGATGCTTCAATTGGCTCTATTAGTAATGTGATGGACAGTACTACTGCAGAAATGGCTCTTATTGATAATCAGATAACTAGCATGGAAGATAGACTATCTATTGAGGAAGAAAGACTTCGAAAACAATTTACAGAACTTGAGACAATGATGGGAAAAATGAGCAACACCTCTTCTTGGTTAAGTCAGCAGACAGCTTCACTTAATTCAAATTGGAGCTATAAATAGTGGTTAATAAATATGATAAAAAATAATTATCTAGAGAATCAAGTTATGACTGCCACACAAGATAAGTTGCTTATCATGATGTATGAGGGTGCTGTTAATTTTTTAAAACGTTTAGACATTGTGGATTTTGAGCGCGACATAGAGACGCGAAATTATAATATTACAAAAGCGAGTGCAATTATTACCGAGCTTCAATGTACGCTTAATATGGATTATAAGGACATAGCGGAACCATTATTTGCGTTATATGATTATATGCGAAACAGATTATTAGAAGCTAATTTACAGAAGAAAAAAGAATATGTCGATGAAGTAATAACAATGCTTAATGAATTAAAATCTTCTTTTATGGCCGCTTCTGCTATTGTGACTCCTGTTATTGAAAAAACAGAGGAAGCTTCCGATAAGGCTCCAGTATACGAATCGGTGTCTTTTTCAGGATAGACCTCTCCCAGCAGAAGAAATCACCTCACCAGCTAAAGTTATTTTCATTTATTCACAAGCCTAAAATTGTAGCTACCTCTCCTGGCAGAGAGGCTTAATTATTAATTATTTTCACGCCTCCACTTAATCACCACATAGTCATTCCCGCGTAGGCGGGAATCTACAACGTGCATTGGCCTTAAGTAATCAAATTTCAGTAGTGGCTGGTAGTTTTTACATTATGGTATCTTGAGCCCATTCGACTTGCAAAGCTCGCTCAGGGTAAACTCTATCAAATTGTCAT
>JAQWCF010000126.1 GCA_028706105.1 Candidatus Margulisiibacteriota bacterium | reverse complement strand
TCGTTAATGTTAAAATTTTTTGTTTCATCTTCTATTGTTTTTTATGTCTGCTTACTCTTTTCGGTTTTCAGCTTCCCCGTTTACAGTCTGCTGTGTCGTTTTTCAGCATAACCGCTAACGTTTCGCGTGTTTGTTTTGTTTGGGGGATTGGAACAATGTTCTATCCAACCGTTATAAAGCTACCCAAAAGCGGCGAACTTCCCAAATCTATCTCAGCCCAAATAAAATAAACACGCTGTTAGCTGCTGGCGTTTTATTAGGTTCTATCTTAATCGGATTTAACAAATAAATCATCGATTGCAAGATCTTCATTAAAACTATCAAGAATTGATTCATTTTTGTAATAACTATTATTACGATAGTCATCCGACTCATTTTCCCATTGCTTCATTTTATTTTCATCAATTATTTCGGCCCAATAAGCTTCGTCTATTTCAATTCCGAAATTGTGATTAAATGCAATATCTGGAAACAATTCTTTACTTAACTCGTTTTCAATTTCAGCTATTTCATCATATATTTCATTAGCGCCATCAATATCAGTTATATTTCCTTTCTTATCGTCTTTTAAATTATCTTCTGCGTTAAGCAATACGCTTTCAATCAGATTAATAAGTTTATTTGATCCACTTTCGGATTCTGAATAATCTTTGTAATCAAATCCAAACTCTTCAAACAACTTCGGTATTAACTTAGCGTCTTCAACCTCATCTATTGAAGCCATTATTCTTTCAACTAGTTTAATGAAGTTTTCTTTGATATATTTTCTTGTTTGAGGAGCATCACCTAGATTCAATAAAAAATATTCAATTCGAGGAAGAATGTAAGACCATTTTCCTTCGTAATCTAATTTCTGAATATATTCTAAGAGTAAAGTGTCGATATTTACTTGTTGACAATATTTACATAAAGATTCTAATATTATTGCATTTTTATTGTTTTCATTATTTAAGTAACCGCCAAAAATATTTGAAACTGTTATTTTTGATTGTGATATTCTATCTCGTATAATAATTTGTAATTCTTTTTCTAATGGAATTTTTGATTTGTCTTGATCAAAAACTTTTAATTGTTCAAAATATGTAATACTTGATATTATGCTCTTTCTTTCTTGAAAAGATTCAGAAACATGACCCATTAAAAAATCAAACAATGAAGGATTAATAAAATTAAAAATTCTTATCTGGGGACTTATAAAAGTATATAAAGTTGCATTAATAAATCCATTCAATAATGTTCTAATTGATTCGTTAAACTGATTTGCGTTGATAATCTGATTGTGTTCTTCTTTTTCATAAATTAATCTATTCTCAAATGCGTTAATTAAGTCGGTTTCATTTGATCCTGATTCAAAAGAAAATAGAGTTAACAATAAACATCTGTCTAGATAAGTAATTTGATTATTAAAAGAATAACGCCATATTTCCCTAGGATTGTTTAGATTATTTAAAATAAATTGGTGATATAAAGTAGCAGTGAATTGCTCTATTTTTGAGTTATCTGTAATGAATTCTATGATTCTAGGAGTGTAATTCTTATGTTGAATAATAATCTTATAGAATTTGTCATTTAAGATACTGCTATATAGTTCTTCTTTTACACCTTTAAAATATAAGTGGTTGTATAAAATCAATGCCTTTTCATACTTAGTGTAATCAGTTAATTTTATCTCAAATTGTTGACTTGCTAATTTTGAATGACTAATTTTTTCATAACGTTCTATAGCAAGATTTAGAATTACGGTGCGGGTTGTTAGTATTAAATATTTATTTGGAGTATTCCTAACTCTTTCTACAAAGGAAGTTAATTGAGTTTCCGTTTTATGTGAATTAACGATTTCAAAATAATTTGATCCTAAAAAGTCATCAAAGTAAAATAATTGTTTTTCTTCTCTGTTTGATGATAATACATCTTCAGCCTCTTTTATGTTCTCTACTTCATATATTTTAAATCCATTTCTAGCTCTATCAAAAATAATAATCTCAGCTAATGTCGTTTTTCCAATACCTGGTTGCCCTGTTATTAAAAGAACTTTTTCTTTTTGTAATATTTGATTTGCATCATCTAGTTTTTTTGTAACTACATAGAAAGAAATTTTTTCTCTTATTTTTTCTAATAAATATCTTGTTCTTCCTTCAATTGCATTATTAATTAAAGTATTGAAAACATTAACACTTGAAAACCAAAGTTTAAAGTATCTTTTTTCAATTTCACCAAACTCATCTAAAAAGCCATTTAAGTCTTCTTGTCCAAAAATATCATTTGAAGTTAAAACGAACGGAGAAAGATTTTCTCTTAATTCATCTTTATTTGAGGGAGAGAGTGGTAAAGATGTAACAATAATATATCTGTCAGGCTTTAAAAATCTAATCTTATCTAGCTCTTTATTTAGCAATGTATGTTTTAACTGCGCAAAGCCTGAACCTACATAATGTTTTACTTGCACAACAATTGAATTGTTGTTTTTAGGAGTTGAAAAACGTAAGTCAATTCCTTTGTCCTTACCAACCTTGAAATCCTGCAAATCAAGGCAATATTTGGCATTTAGCAAATCTTTAGAAATCTGTTCAAATTCCTTATCATTAAGTGTCGAGAAATTATAGTTACTCATATTATTATAAATAGACTTTAAGCCAACATTAGTATCTATACGCTTGCAGCTAACGGATGGCGGTATGTTTTGCGCCCCGTCGGGCGTGGATGTTATTTGTCCACCGTTACCCGTTAAATTGAAACTAAATGTTGCGTTATCAGCGGAATAGTGGGGCGTGAAATATACCGCGTGTTAGCAACTGGGTTTTGATTTTGTGTGGTGGAAATCTTAATAGCCCCTTAGGGCTAGGTGCGTGGGAAGATTGTAAGCTTATTGGCAAGCTTTTGGTCAAGGGTGGGCTTGTGCGGCTTGCCAATGTGCTTACAATGTGCGGTGGGTTTCCTTAACTCTTCACAATTTTCCCTAACGCTTCGAGTAGCTGGGGTTTTTCTTCTAACCCTATCTTTGCTACGGCATAGAATTCACTCATCCAGTCGTCAATTTTTGCAAATGCTGCATCCTTGGCTTTGGTGGCATCCTGCGATTCGCCTTTTTCTCTTAAATATTCGGCTCGTGCCTTTTCGAGCTCTGTTACCTTGGTGTTTGTGGCTGTTATATCCTCTGGGGTAATCTTTAGGCGGGCGAGCTTGCCCTGTATTTCGGTGTTGGTGGTAGCTACGGAGTAGAATTTCTTAACCGTTTCTATCCATTTTACATACGATTTTTGTAGAGAGCCATCGAGGGCAAGCTGTTTTAGTGTTACGGGGTCCTTTCGGAAAACTACTTTTGCTTTCTTGCGATGCAGGGAGTAAATGGTCTCTAGGTCTTTCTTTCTATTAGAAAAATCGGCGTAGGCTACCGAGGTTTCGTCGTCTTCGGTTTTGTTAAAGTCGAAAATGTTGCGGGTTTGTTCTAACAATTGTTTCCCTTCGGTAATTAATGCGCTATCATAGCCTAGGTCTGCCATAACGGTTGCAATTTCTGGCTGCTCTTGTACGTTCTCGAGCGCTACTCTGTAAAGTTCGAGCGTGCCTGCTTCGGTTGATTTTAAGTTTGATGCCATAATTTGTTGATTTTAGGGTTACTAATTAATGCAAACTATTTGTTGTGTGTTGCGTTTGAATTTTTCCCTGTTACATCTTCATTCCTACCCGCTGCATTTGCGTTCCT
>JAQWCF010000125.1 GCA_028706105.1 Candidatus Margulisiibacteriota bacterium | reverse complement strand
AGGTGCAAGGGTGGAGTCGTAAAAAGAAAAAAATGTTAATTGAAAAATGTTATGATAAATTACCAGCATTCTCTACAGCTTATCGAGATAAAATTAATTTAGATTCTAAGATTCATATTGAACCATCTGTAAATTTAATAACCGAGAGCAAGGTCGTTGAGGCTCTCGAAACGACTAGGAATAATCAATGACTAAACAAGCAGAACAAGTATTAGAAGATAAACTGGTTAAACAATTAATAGAGCTTGAATATAGCTTTGTGAAAATTGATGATGAGAAAGACCTATTATCAAACCTGAAGCAACAGTTAGAAAAGCATAACAATAATACTTTTACTGAAAACGAATTTCAAAAGATTCTTAATTATTTAAACAAGGGTAATGTATTTGAAAGAGCTAAGATTCTTAGAGATAGGATGCAACTTACCAAGGATAATGGAGACAGCATTTATATAGACTTTATTAACCAAGACCATTGGTGCCAAAATTTATTTCAAGTTACTAATCAGATTTCTATAGAAGGTAGTTACAAGAACCGTTATGACGTAACAATATTAATAAACGGACTACCTCTTGTGCAAATAGAACTAAAGAGAAGAGGGCTAGAACTAAAAGAAGCATTCAATCAGATAAATCGTTATCAGAGACATTCATTTTGGGCATCTAATGGGCTTTTTCAGTATGTGCAGATGTTTGTTATTAGTAATGGAGTAAATACCAAATACTTTGCAAATAATAGGAATCAGTCTTTTAAGCAAACTTTCTATTGGGCTGATGTAAAAAACAGTAAAATAACAGAACTAGAAGGGTTTGCTAAAGAATTTCTAGAAACTTGTCACATTGCCAAAATGATTACCAAATATTTAGTTATCAATGAAACTCAAAAAATCTTAATGGTATTACGCCCTTATCAATACTATGCAGTTGAAGCCATTATAGAAAGAGTTAAGAATAGTCACAAAAACGGCTATATTTGGCATACAACTGGCTCTGGCAAGACGCTAACATCTTTCAAAGCTAGTCAAACACTCATCCAATTCCCCAAAGTACATAAGGTTGTATTTGTTGTTGATAGAAAAGATTTAGACTATCAAACAATTCAGGAATTTAACAGTTTTTTAGAAGGTAGTGTGGATGCAACGGATAATACAAAAAATTTAGTAGAACAATTTACAGATACTTACAAAAATAAAGCAGGTAAACGTATAAGCACAAAACTGATAGTTACTACTATTCAAAAGTTAAATACAGCTATTAGTAAGCAACATTTTTTAAAACAAATGGAGAAATTACAAAATGAAAGAATTATATTCATTTTTGATGAATGCCACAGAAGTCAATTTGGAGAAACTCATAAAAGAATAAATGCATTCTTTACTGCTAGTCAGATGTTTGGATTTACTGGAACACCTATTTTTGCTGATAATGCAGTTAGAAATGAACTAGGAAAAAGAACTACACAAGAACTGTTTGAAGAATGTTTACACAAATATGTTATTACCGATGCTATCAGAGATGAAAATGTCCTTAAGTTTTCTATAGAGTATATTGGCAGATATAAGGAAAAAGAAGGCTGTGAGCTAGATATAGAAGTTGAGGCAATCGACACCAAGGAGCTGATTGAGTCATCACAAAGACTTGAAAAGATAGTTGATTATATTGTCGCTAACCATAACAGAAAGACTCACAATAAAGAATACACTGCCATGTTTTGCGTTAACAGCATTGATGCTCTAATTAAGTACTATGAATTATTTAAAAAACGGCAGGCTGAAGGCAAGCACAATTTAAAGATAGCTACAATTTTTAGTTATACAGCTAATGAAGATGATAAAGATGCTAATGGATTTATCCCTGATGACCTTGATTTGGATGAAAAAATCACTTCAATCAATAGTCATAGTAGAGAGAAGTTAGATGGATTTATTGATGATTACAATAAAATGTACAACACCAAGTTTTCAACTAGGGATAGTCAGTCTTTTTACAACTATTACAAAGACATAGCTAAACGAATTAAGGATTATGAGAAGGTAGGGTTTGATAGTAAAGATAGAGTGGATATTCTACTTGTAGTAAATATGTATCTTACAGGGTTTGATGCTAAAAAAGTTAATACATTATTTGTAGATAAAAACTTAAAGTATCACGGATTAATACAGGCTTATTCCAGAACAAATAGGGTGATAAATGAACAAAAGTCTCAAGGAAACATAGTTTGTTTTAGAAACTTAAAAAAAGCAACGGATGAGGCAATCGCACTTTTTGCAAATAAAGATGCAAAAGAAAAGATTCTTGTAGGGTCATATGATGAGTATGTTAAAAAATATAATGCTGAATTTATAGAACTATTAAAGATAACACCAACAGTAAACAGTGTTAATAATTTGCAGAGTGAAGATGATGAACTTAATTTTATTAAAGCATTTAGAGAACTGATGAGACTACTCAATGTGCTCAAGTCATTTACTGAGTTTAAGTTTTCAGACTTAGCTATGAATGAACAGCTATTTGAAGATTATAAAAGCAAGTATTTTGACCTATATGACAAAGTAAGAACAAATAATCAGAAAGAAAAAGTATCAATACTTAATGATGTAGATTTTGAGTTAGAACTACTGCATAGAGACGAGATAAATGTTGTTTACATACTTACTTTATTAACTAAGTTAAAGGCAACTAATTATTCAGAGCAAGAACAACAAAAGAAAGCTATTTTGGAGTTAATGGATAGTGAGTTTTCACTGAGAAGTAAGAGAGAGTTAATAGAGAAATTTATTAATGAGAACTTGGCACACATTCATGATACCAGTGAAATGGCTGATGAATTCGAACGATATTGGAATGAAGAACAACAAAAAGCACTTGATAAAATGTGTGATGAAGAAAAACTTAGTAAGGCAAGTTTAAATACTGTTATAGAAAATTTTATTTTCACCCAAAGAAAACCTTTAAGTGATGACATTGTTAAGATGCTTGAGCATAAACCTAAGTTACTTGAAAGACGACCTATAACAGAAAGAATTATTGCTAAAATAGTTGAGTTTGTAGATGTGTTTATAAATGGAATGAGTTAAAGCACAAAACTTTTGCCATAACACTAGTTTAATCTAATAAAATCATTAATAAATGTTGTTAATAGATTATCAGCTTGGTATAATCTTTGCTACCATTCATCCCCTGTTTTGGGGAAATTCTGGTGAAACTTTTTGGATATATGAGCTTTGATTAGTCTTATAAAACAGGAGTTTTCTGTGCTAGCGGGAATAGTCCCGAGAAACCAGAAATCTTTGATTTCCTTGTTTCTCGAGGATCCACGAAATTCTAGAAAGCAAAGCTTTAAGGATTTCGGGACTCAGTTGAATGTAAAGTCAGCTTTGTCTAATAAATATTTGATATAATTTGTTACATATAAGCGGGAATAGTCCCGAGAAACCAGAAATCTTGATTTCCTTGTTTCTCGAGGATCCACGAAATTCTAAAAAGCAAAGCTTTAAGGATTTCGGGACTCAGTTGAATGTAAAGTCAGCTTTGTCTAATAAATATTTGATGTAATTTGTTACATATAAGCGGGAATAGTCCCGAGAAACCAGAAATCTTGATTTCCTTGTTTCTCGAGGATCCACGAAATTCTAGAAAGCAAAGCTTTAAGGATTTCGGGACTCAGTTGAATGTAAAGTCAGCTTTGTCTAATAAATATTTGATATAATTTGTTACATATAAGC
>JAQWCF010000124.1 GCA_028706105.1 Candidatus Margulisiibacteriota bacterium | reverse complement strand
GCTTGTTACAACTACTGGAGCTCCGAAAGAGATGTATTCTGAGGGGGGAGCGCATGGGGACCTGAATAAGCACCTCGAAGCAATAACCCACTGCATTTTTGAATATATGGGGATGAAAGTGCTGCCGTCTCATATAATTTACGAAGCGAGCAGTATGTCCAAGCAAAGAGGGGCTGAAGAACTTGAAAAATACAGGCAGAGACTACTTGGGTTAGGGGCAGATGTTGTGTAACTTATTTCCTTTTATAATTTGGAATTCTTGAATCAAATAAGTGGTAATGACTCAAATCCCAAGATGAAGCTGATAAATATAATAAGATTATGATAAAATATTAAAAATAGCTCTCCGTAGTTTTGTATGGATTGAAAATATTTGTTCAACTGAGAAGTGGCCACAGCTGAGAGATAAACATCGAACTTGAATGTGATTTTGTGTAACAATTTTTTTCAAATATTATATGCATGTATCTCTGTTCTGGAGGCGACTATAAACTGCCCACGCAAATAACAAAGAGCCTGAATAATAGCTATTTTGCCAGACAAATGTATTTATAATTGCAAGTGGAACATTATTAGATAAATTATACTGTCTCTCCTCAAGAGATTCTGTATTTTAACAAAAAAAGATTAATACTAGGTAATGAGGTATAATTCGAGGTGAATAGGGAGTGGGAATTGTTAAAATGGCTAGATATATGAGATTTATATATATAGGGACTATACTTTTGCTAATTATCACTATATTAATAATTCTTTATTATAACTAAGGACTATATGGTAATTCCCATCCCGTGATTGATATTTTTCATGATTGAGTCTTCAGTGGAGTGTATATTCACGCTTTTACTCTTTTGATGTAGGGTGGCTCAAACCGTGCAGAGACACGGGAAAAAGGTCTGAGGATGACATTTCGGCATTGTGGAAACCTATCTATAATTAGGCTAAAAGGACTAAAAAGAGATATGTATATCCAGATCTGACTATTCAGTTCAAATTTATGAAAATTTTTTATTTCAAAATTTTTCTACAGAGCCGGTATCTCAGTTACTTTAAAATAATATAAAATCAATTAAAGAGGGACCGCTAACTTAACGTTGGTAAATAATCTTCTTGATTTTCACGATATAAATTAAATATAATATATCGTTATAAAATGGTTAAATTTTATATAGTTTAACTCCTTAGTTACGGTAGAACAATGCCAATACTAGTGATGACTGTGATATAAAAATCACTAGTTGAGCTAAGTCGTAGTAGCAGCGTTTACATGAAAATACTTGATATACCCTTATACTAAGGCATTAACAATAAGTCCTTGATTCCAAGGAATAAAGTATGCTGCATCTTAAAAAATGGTTCAAAGTATGCTATGAAATAACTTACCATTATTTATTGATTTAATAGTTGAAGGGTTAGCTTGTGAAAAAATTGAGTACAGTACGAATGTCTCTAAATTATTTCTCAGTGAGCCCGAAATGAAAAAGAAGTTTGGAGACGGACGATCAATGGGTACAATTAGAATGGCTACATGTATGAAATATGTATACTTCGGGTTCGCAACTTTGCTGATTGTAATCGCATCAAAAGTGTGCTTTGGCTAAGTGTTCCTACTTTTGCTAATCATGACCACACTCTTTTGGAGTCGGGTTGAGACGTTTTTCAATAATAAGGCTAACACAGATTCTCAAAATTGAGATTTAATTCGAAGATAAATTTACTGTACTTGAGTATTCTAGATCACCTTCATGCTCTCATTTTCAGTACATTAAATTTGCAGCTAGCTTTGCGGCTAAATGTGCGTTCAGGTGAATTCTATGATGCGTATATTAGCTTTTTATGGGTTTTTCTTTGCGTTATTTGGGATTTACTTAGCTCAATATCTCAATCAGTATAGGGAGGCATATAAGCTTTGGGTACAGGAAATTGTGTATGACAAGGACTATAAACTTAAGTACGAAGACTTAATATCATCTAAACAAAAATCAGAATTAACTGATAAAGAAAAAGATCTTTTTAGCAGAATCGAATCTCTTTCAAGAGATTTATGTACACTCGCCGATAAACTATTTATTTTATTTTCTTTAGTTTGCTTTACATTTTTTGTAACGATCTCATTAAGTATTCATCATCTCTTTGAATTATTAGAAACTATCCGTCCATTAGAAACTATCCGTCCTTATGACGAACTTAATACATTAATTGATTATTGGAATGCCTACTGTACCGTTTTGACCAGTAACAATCCTAACAACCCTAATATTTACGAACTTAATACGTTAATCACAGTCATAATACTTTCTACAACTTTGTTTATATCGTTACCTATAATTTTATCTTATTCTCATATAAATATACTAAAACCAAATAATACTTTTAGGATAGATGAAAAATTATTTTATGTATGGTATAAGCATAGGTGTTTTAGGTATAAACAACTCTGCTTTAAGACTAAATTACGACCCAGAAGACTTTATATAATATTTGCACAAAAATATATGGAAAAACAAAAAAATAATGTTGAGCCTGAAAAATTTCCTCGTTTATGGAAAAATTTAAAACTAAACCTTTATAATATATTTATAACAATTCGCAGTAAAATTATAAATAATATTTTTTCATTCCTAGAAAAATATAATCTTTGTAAATATAAAATTGTTAATTATATGTGTTTATACCTAAAAAAAATAGTATCAAAAAACAACAATGAAAAATGTAATGAGGATAAAATTATTTTAAATCATATTGAAATACCTGATGATATAAAAGAAGCAATGGAGGAAGAAGGGCTGCTTCCGAAGAACTGTTCCAAGCCGTAATTATTTAATATCCAAAGTTAATTTGCATAGTTTATGAAAAATAACCTAAACTTTGACTCTGCAGTATCTGAAAATTAAATATTTTTAAAAAATCTCCCGCACCTCTAAAAGGACTTTTGTCATGTTTTAAATAATTCGCCATGTTTACAGTTACTACCGGGTTTTAGAAGGTTGGAATTCGAAAGGAGGGGCTGAAGAACTCGAGAAATATAGGCAGAGAATATTTGAACTTTAAATAAAGAGGAAAACGTCTTTTTTCTTATTTTTGAGATTTCATGACTGGGGACAGCCTGGGTCGATCATTTCTTCTTGATAATATTTATGTGGTATATTTTTATAAAAAGCTTTATTAGCCGTTATGTATTTTCAGACATATCGTTGAAATTCCACCTGAAGAGGGTTTGTATGAAAAAATTCCGCGCATTCATAATTATCATGATACTTGCAATGGCCCTGGCTGGCTCAGGATGTACTGAGAAAGAAGAATCTACCCCTGTTTCTGGAAATTCGGAAAAAGAGTTTGAGGGGAGGCAGATCACGGTTTGTTCCGGCGCCGGGCTGATAAAACCCATGAACGAATTGATTGCGAATTTTGAAAACGATACCGGAGCAGATATCGAGGTCCGCTACGGAGGAAGTGCCGAACTCTTCGGAATCCTGACCTCAAAAGAGTGTGACATCTTCATCCCAGGGGATTACTACTATACCGGACAGGCTATGGACAGGAATTATGTTTTCAATGAAAGCATGACAAACCTGACCCTGCATATCCCGGTTATTGCAGTTCCGGATAAGAACCCCAAAAAAATAAATGGGCTCGAAGACTTAGCAAATCCAGGAATAAAATTGGCACTCGGAGATCCAAAAGGGCCTGCGATAGGCAAAGTCTCGGAAGCAATCTGTGAAAAAGCAGGCATCCTTCCCGAAGTTGAGAATAACACAATTGTCAGAACTGCAACCGTAAATC
>JAQWCF010000123.1 GCA_028706105.1 Candidatus Margulisiibacteriota bacterium | reverse complement strand
TACTTTTCCTATATTTTTTTTCACATGTTTTATATCGTCAGTTTTTGTGTTTTTTTTGCAGGGGGATAGCTTGCAAGGGGGAGTTCCTCCCCCTTTATTCGCATTCAGTTATGAATGCAAGCTCGAATATTGCCCCAGAAATTAGGTTTTAAACATGGCGGATTTTTGGTCTTTATGATTAGGCTTAGCTGGTCTTTTGGGTGATTTTCAATCCACCCACCAAATTGACCACTTTCTTTTTATCTATATCTGAACATCTGGAAGGGTAATTAGTTATGTTTTTCTAACTTTTTTAATCAAATAGAATGAAAATTATTGCAAAGTCATCTTGCTCCAGTTCGCACTCAGAATTTAAAACACAAATTACAATCCAATAAAAGGCTCCCCAAATTGGGGAGCTGTCGAGCGTTTGTGAGACTGAGGGGGTTTCTTCTTCCTAAACAAATCTGCATCTGTGCTGTCATATATAAGCACATCTCCGTTAGATAACTTTGCAGATTTACGTGCACCATTTTTCTGAGGAGTTTTAAATAACACAAACCTATC
Source organism: Candidatus Margulisiibacteriota bacterium (assembly GCA_028706105.1). Classification (NCBI taxonomy): domain Bacteria; kingdom Bacillati; phylum Candidatus Margulisiibacteriota; species Candidatus Margulisiibacteriota bacterium. The sequence goes on along the minus strand of JAQWCF010000123.1, from coordinate 3,311 downwards.
TTCACTTACTACATATAGCTCTAAGCTATCATTGTACACATTAACATACCCCAAACCTCTCGGTTCTAATCCTCCATAGCCGCTTGTTATTAAAACATTACCGTCATCTAGTAACACTAAATCACCATCTAAAATATCATCTCTTTTAAAATGCATCTTTCCTTTTTTATTGAAATCATTATTGGTTAACAACTTGTTTTGACTTATTGAGAAAACCCAACCATATTCGCTTCCAATTCCAACAAGCTTATCTTTTGATATTAATAGATTGTATTTATACACATTTTCAGTAGCAACTTTTTCATATTTACTTGTATCTTTATTTTTTTTATATATTACATCATATGGAAAATTCTTATCCCTACAATACAAATAAAGCTCCCCATCATAAAATAATGGCAATATCCTATTTCCTGACCTTAAATCTTCTCCTCCATTAAACTTAGGTATATGCTCGGTAAATATTTTATCTTTGACATCCAAAATAAAATATTGACCTAAATACGTAAATATAACCTTATTTGGTTCAATCTCCCCTAAAACATCTATTGATGTATCTCTAGTAATTCTATACTCTACCTCTTCTGTCTCTGGATTAAATAGCTCAAAAAAAGATGTGTCGGGCAAGCTAAGATCAACGCTATAATTATAACCTCTCTTAATTAAAACTTTACCATTTTTTAATTGTAAATCTCTATATGCACTATCTGGAACCTTCTTTTCTCTATATAAGTACTTTACTGATTTATCTTTAAAATCATAAATCAAAGCTGTCTCAAAATATTGTTTGTTTTGTTTATCATTAAAGTACTTATATATAAGTACTTTTTTATTTGGCAAAGAAACAATATCCTTATACCCTTCAAGATTCATACCTTCTATCATAAACGGCACCACTTCATATTTCTCGTGATACACATCTCCGGTATTTACACTTAGATTCCATACATTAGGGATCTGTATTGGTTCTCCCATCGCGAAAAGCAATGTATTAAATAAAATAACTGCGATTACTAGTATTCTTTTCATTATATTCCTCTAAAAACTTAAATCTATCAAATTAAGCTTTATTCCTAATTCAGATGATATCACTTTAGTAATCCCTATACTAGATTCTTCACCTAACTTATTACCCTTCATCCCCTTATATGCAGTCCAGTATTTCCTTATTATTTCTTCCTTGTATTTATCTAACTCTTCTGTCGTTACCCCATCTATCCTACTCGTCTTCACATAATCTACACTTTCACTCCAGAAAGTCCCAGATAATGCATGTGATGTCCCAGCATAACCACCTAATATAAATGAAACTATCCCCCGCAAAACACCAATTATATTATTACCATCAAAGGTTATCACCTTATTCTTATTATTATAATGTAAGATAGCACCATTAAAGTAATTATTTAATGCATACTCCGAAGGTTTCCCTTCTGGTGCTTTTTCCAATAATACCCGTCCTACTTGTGGCAGCACAGAACCAACTACATCTGTTACCACCAAATAGTTTTCTATAAATTCACGATAATATGCTTCTTCCGCTGAATCTTTAGGCTTCAATACTCCCCATACTCCTACAGAGTTAAATCCTACTGCTACATCTTTATTTTTAAAGTTGTGATTTTTTGCAGCCATTATATTAGCTAATCCTCCACCTAATGAATGACCTATATGGATAACTGGGCCAGTAATTTGAGAAAGCACACTATTATACATTGCCAAAGAATCTTTACTCTGCAAATCTAATCCTGCATAAAGTGCAACATCTGTCTTCCTATCATTATCTGCATCCTCTGTCCCTCTATGTAACATATATACCTGTCCTGTTTTCTTATCTTTTATTATGTATCCACTGTATCCTGACACATAATCTTTATTAGCTAATAGATCAACGTCTGCACCAGAGTAACTGCCACCTAAAATACTGGCAAAAACAGTTAAAAATTCATTTTTTGCCACAGGACTAGAAAAATCATAAAACGTTCCATTGTCTCTCTTACCGTATGCAAGCTTTGCCATCTGAGCAAACCTGAACACCTGATCATCGCTAAAATGTCCATTGCCTTTAGCTGACTTCACTGATGATGTGTCTGCATTACAATTATCCAAATAAGCTCTATCTTTTCTTAACTGATTACTTACTTTTAGCATGGTTGCCATGGCAATTAGCTGTGATGATTTCTTTACATTCTGCATCGCTATTGAATCTATTTGTGTCATATCTATCTGCTTCATATTCAAGCTCCCAAAAGGTATATCAACAAAACTACCATTTTCAAGATTATTATAAGCAATCTTTCCATTATAAAAATCAAATGTAACATTACAAGTTGGGATTAAACCATTATTTTTGATACTAACCTTATTGCCATCCATCTTGGCTACGTATCCCCATTCTATTAGACTCTTGGCAACATATTTATCCATAAACTGTTTAAAATCATTATCCAAAAAATGCCCTAATGTCTCACGATAATTTGATAGATTTAATTTCTCACCCATAACATCCTTCATCTCAAAAATAGTACCATCTGCTTTATGAATTACAGTTGGATAGTTATCCCTGATTTCCAAGCTTATTGCACCATGAGATAGCACTGTCTTCTTCCCACCATCAGTTATAGTTGCTGTATATGTTTTCCCATTAATTACATCAGCAATAGTAGCCAGCGGTAATACTGCTGTTTGCTGTCTTAAATCAGGAATACCTATTGACTCTAACCCAGACAAATCCACCCCTGTCACCTTCTCACCCATAGCCTTCATCTTCTGTTCCATTTCATAACGGGTGTAGGCTATTTGTTTCTCTAAAGCTCTCATTGATTCTGAGGCTTTTCTTAATTCCTCCTCTGTCATAATTTCTTCTCTTCATTTTTCCTTGATGAAAAACGAAGCAAAAAATCAAGGATTGCAAACTCGCTACGTTAAAACTCGGGGGATTTCTTGTCACCTTGTGATTTATGACTTTTTTCAATATTTATCGTAGAGCCTGCAGGCGCATTGCCCTATCATCTTTTTCTGATTAATTGTCTTAAAATGACTGCGAAATCCCTACTGTTTTATACTTGCTCAAATTGCAATCCAGTTAAAGCTCCCAAATTATTATTCAATACAAAAAACATGAAACTAAACCTCTCGGCTAAACAACGTTATTGAAAATAACTTATTCTTTAATAATTTCATATGTCAACGCAAAGTAGAAATGTCACCCTTTCTCCAAAGTAGAAATGTCCCTTTTATTAAAATCAAGCAAGTTGTTTTTTCATTAACATAAGTTTATATGAGCGTTGTTTGTATGGGTGAGAATTGGG
>JAQWCF010000122.1 GCA_028706105.1 Candidatus Margulisiibacteriota bacterium | reverse complement strand
TTACCTCCAGAAATTTCATATCATGAAAAAGACCGTTATCGGCACAACTCTAAGCATGATCAAAATCTGTGTGTAATTATGATTAGTATATCATAGCCAATTTTGTTTGGCAATATTTAATTATTAAGAGTTTTTTGCTTTGTGCCCATTTTATTATTTTTTTGCAGAAGTCTACTCTATAAAATTCTTAACCTCAAGATAAAAATCACTCAAAGTGATTGACTATGACCAATTTATCCATATATTTACATCTGTCAATTAAAATAGGTACACTAAATACACATCAGTGTCTAACCATTTTTGAATGGTTAGGAAACTGATGTAAACTCTGTCATCACTTTTGAATAAGCACCTGAACCTGTTATATGGATTGCTTTATGCACATTTAACAAGACTTCTCATTTTGTCTGCTTGACCTTCTTTTATTCTGCCTACAGCCATAGCAAGCATGACACATAATGCTACTCCACATTTTATTTTCATCTTTTTGATTCCACGGATATAATGCTTTTCAAAGCCAAAAGATTCATCAAGCCTACTGTTGACTCTTTCAACAGACGTTCTCTTGTCATAGACCCTATTCCATTTATAGCTTGCACGGTCAATCGGCGTGAATACCCTTTGATCCAATTCAATATCGATTCGTATTCCCTGCTTTACTGTACATTTCTCGAAATACTTGCATTCTATTCCGTATTGTTTAGCTGGACAAAGTTTTCTTAAAGTTCCGCATCTCTTTCTATCCTTTTCAAAGCCACCTACGCACATCTCCCATACTCGTCCTGTTTCCATGCAAGTACAATATACATTTCCTTTGTAATTGTAAGTTACGTTCTCATGATCTTGTAATTGGTGTGTTTTGTCTTCATCTTTCCACATGTTACGAATATCGATAACAGGCTTTACTCCGTAATCATTCCATAACTTTTCATGGAGTTTTATATCATCGTAACCTCTGTCGGCTATCATGGTTTCGCATCTTTTAATAAGTTCAGGATGATTTTGATTGAGATCACCTACCATCTTATGAGCCTGCTTAACCTCTGATTCAGAGGCCTTAGTTAATTCATAGGCAACTGGTAATTCATAATCTGCATCCACTATTAGATGCAGGCTATAGCCAAACCATGATACTATTTTTGACCATGCTGTTCCATCTTCTCGAATGCCTTTATATTCCTTTTTGCCCCAGTTGGCATCCAAATCTCGGCGACCATCTTCTACCTTGTTTTTATTCTCTCTTTTGGATAGAGATGAAATACCTTTACCGTCTATAGCTAAGTTTGAACCAAACCCCGGTAATAGTTCTTCCAGTTGGTCAACAAGTTTATCGAACATCCCATCAATCACTTCTTCTTTTTTTATTAGTTTATTTAAAAATCTCGAGTATATATATGCCTTTGGAATATTCCCATTGCGAAAGCCACACATAAAACGCAATTGTCCATTTCTAGATAATTCTCGTCGTAAAGATTCTATTGAAGGATGTTGAAACACCACTCCAGCCAGAACAGAATTCCATATAGCTCTAACCGGGAAATCATCTCGACCTTTTCCTCTCTCTTTTTCGAGTATCTGCATTAATTCCTCATCAGGCATATATTCGATAACTAAATCTAATCTTTCTAAATCTCCTAAATCTTCAATTTCACTCCACACAAATAGTGTTTGTTGTGGTATAATAGCCATGTTGAAAACTCCTTTCTTTCTATAGTGTATTTTATGGCTTGTTCAACTACTATTATACACTAAAAGATTGGAGTTTTCATCTAATTTAAGCCTTTTTTAGACCTTTTTACGTGTTTGGGGTGGATTTCAAGCTTTCTATTTATCCACAGCACTCAAACCCGCATTGTTCCGTGTGATTTTGGGGGAAAGTTATTTTCTGCGTGCTTCCCAACCATTGCATTTGCTATGTCTGCAGACATAGCAATTAGCTCTCTAAATGATAGTGTCAATTAATTGTTGGAAAATAATTAGTTTTTATTTCTGTCTAAATAAGAATAATAATATCTCCATTGATGAAAAAGTAATTGTCTATATTTTAAATTTAAATTAACTTTAAACTTTCGTAATTAACCGCCACCATTGACAATCCAATAAATAAATGCATAGTATTATTCCCCGAAGGCGACAAACTCAAAGCAAGCTTCATTTCCTGCCTTCGTTGTAAAGCATTTTAGCACTTATTTATTGTATTACCAATGGCAAGCCCCTTGGGGTGGCTATGTACCCCTCAGACTCAAAATCTAAAGCAAGCTAAATAGCATTCATTGTACTAAAGTCCTGAACTTTTAAGCATGTTCTTAAGCCACCTGCCATCTGTTCTATATGTATAAGGCATATCTATCATTATATCCGGATCAGTTGTATTAAAGGTCCTCTTAATGTTTTTGATTATTTTTTTATCAAGTTCTAAGATTCTTTCTTCTTTTTTCCTTTCAGCTCTAAGTCTCCTATAGTATTCTTTTATACTACCTCCATTAGCTTTGTAAGCTCTCATTCGTGCCATTTCATCTGCTCCTATTACACTCCAACCCATTGGTCTTGAGCTTAGTCTCGCTGATAATATATGGCTTATGTGACCTTCGGCACTACATCTATATTTTTCTTCTCCAAATAGATTTATTATTCCTTCCCAATTATTTAATATATAGTTTTTCGCATTTTTCATGCTTTCCTTCTTCTTTTCAGAAGGTGTTTCTTCTATTGCAAAATTTATTAGTTCTATCGCTAGTTTTTTATTCCCGCTCCTAAAGCTTTCCCATAAAGGTTTATCTATACAAACCGGATTCTCCAAGCTCGATAAATGAGCAGTTGTTTTTTTTACATATTTACTTAAATGATAGTGATCAAGTACAAATTTGCTATCCTTGATTATTTGTGTTCCATCTTTTATCCAACTTGCGCCGTCTCCTGCTATATAGATATTTTCTACCTTTTCTAAATCATAGGCATCATCAAGATATGTTGCCACTTCTGTCCATAGGTCTTCCGGATTCATAGCTCCTGTGAAGTATCTTACATTTTCAAGCTTTGTTCTTCCTTTATTTACTTTCCTTTTATCATCATATACATAGACTAATTTCATTATTTTATTCTTTCCTCTTTGCATTGGAACATGGTCTTCATCTGCTTCTATGTATATTGTCTTTACTTCTTTATTTTTATTATTTTCCTTAATTTCAAGCTCTAAGTTGTCTATTGCCCCATTTTCTCTGATTGTCCTTTTTACGGATTCTCTTGTTAATACTACAGGCGTGGATAACTCTGCTGCTTTTTGATAGCTGACATCAGCCGTTTTTTCTAAAATATTTCCTTTAAGATTTGCTTCTATCCTTTCGTACTTTTCTATACCTAAGATTTCATCGAGTATATGTACATATCTATTTTCTTTAATATTTTTAAAATATGTTCTTTCAAATTCCAACTCTCCAAATCTGGTAGCTAAACTTCGTTTTGCATTTCTTTTATGCACATGATATTTACCTTTTCTCTCAGGTAATTCTTTAATAATTTTGTTTAATTCACCTATTATGGCTGAAATTGTATCTAATCCAATGCTATTTACCATTTCGCCTACTGAATCTACGATATGATCTAAGTTTGTACTTCCTTCTATCACCTTTATTAAATTTTCTTCAATTTCCCTCTTAACTTTTTGAGCGACTAGTTGTATAATGTTATTCATAGAGAATTCCTCCTTTGGTTGTGATTGTAGTAAATTACATTATATCAGATGGAGAGTAATTCTCTATATTTTTTTCTTTTTTGTCCAACAATTATTTTACACTAAGTTCGAATCGAATTCTTTATTATTTTATCCTTCGCTACGCTCAGGAGATCGGAAGAGCACACGTC
>JAQWCF010000121.1 GCA_028706105.1 Candidatus Margulisiibacteriota bacterium | reverse complement strand
CGGCAGTAAAGGCTCAAGTAATCAATGTGCCTATTTCACAACTAGCAAGAGAACAAATCGGGAATATCCTTACTGCTAATGTGCTGGCTATTGGGGCACTCGCTGCGATAGGGAATCTTGTTCCCTTCAATGCGCTGGAAGAAGCAACACGCAACCGGCTACCCAAAGTTGCTGACCTAAATGTGCAAGCACTTAAGCTAGGCTGGGAATGGGGCAAAAAAGCTCTGGAAACGAAATAAATAAATTAGGACAAGATAAGAGTTAAATAAAAAATACTTGAACAAGTTTTAAAAAGGTTAAGAGACTGCTGATAACCAGTAGTTTCTTAACCTTTTTTGAATATTGTAACGTTCTATACATATTTTTTATATTATCACGTTTGTTATTATGGAAAATTTTATTGTATACTAAATAATGACAGTTAAATTATGGGACTAATTATAAATGATATTAATTTAATAAAGGAGTTTTTGATTATGAAAAAAACATTTATCGGTTTATGCTTTGGGCTAATGGTTGTTATATTGATCGTATTTGGATTTAGTACCTCTGGCTTTAATAAAAAAATCACAAGAATTGATTTCCCTGTTATCGGAGGGCTTTTGCCCCATGATGGGGTGGTGGGAGCATCCGTGTCATGTACTGCAAAGTAAATGTAAAATAATCCCATTTATTGTGGCACATGCCCATAAACTACTTATTTGGGGGTAGTACCGGCGAAGCTGTCATTATCTTAACTCAAAAAGTGGAAGCCTTTGAAATATAGGGGTTTCCACTTCATTTATACACTCGGAACTTGTGAATGTAACTCTCTTTATATTAGGAATTGTACCAACGAAGGATATGGATGCCAAAAAACGACTTACACGGATAAATTAATATTAAGTAACATAATATTAACTATTTGCCATTGATAATCATTTATGGTACTATAAGTACAGACTTTTAGCAAGCACTAATTAATCGTAAGGTGGTGTAAAAATATGAAAACATAGAATATTTTGTAGTTAAAATGTGAGTCTAAAAGATATTCTCAAAGTAAAAATCATGTTTGGGAGTGATCAATATGAATAAAATAAAAAAAATAATTTTTCTAATAGTTATTTTTACCTTGATTCTAGGAAACTACAATCTAGCATTCGGGGCTGAAACAACAAATAATGAAAACATCAAAGCTGTTATAGAGAAATATTTTGATAACTATTATAAGTCTTTCCAGAAAATGGATGTCATTAATTCTAATGAGTTCCTTGAAGATAATGATAATACTTATTTTAATAAAGCAGTACAGGAGTTCATGGTTGAAGGAGACAAAGCAATTGGCTTATACTATAAAGACTATAAGGTAAGTTTGGATTACAAAGATATTTCTATCTCAGGCAATAATGCAACTGTAAAAGTTCTTATGCATCTTGATTATGTTTACTCGACCACGCCAAATTCAATTTCTTCGCTTTCTAGCGACTATACTTTTAATTTAGTTAAGAGTAATAAAAAATGGAAATTAAGCAGTATTAATTGTAATTCTTTAGCGGCTGATTGTTTCAAAACTTTAGTTAACAAAAAAGTAAAACAAGGACTTTCTCAAAGAGATGCTATTACTAAAGCGAAAGAAGAAAAAATGAAAAGTATTGAACAAACCAAAAAATATATCGATGGTAGTGCTGCAACGATTAAGCAACAAGTAGTAGGTTCTTCATTAGTAACTCCTGCTACGAGTTTTACATATAACAGAATGTTGGGTAGAAATTATGCCCAAAGATTTGCGGAAGAAAGTGATTTAAACGAGAGGTTTTTTTATACCGTACCCGATGAAAGTGGTGGAGATTGTACAAACTTCGTATCTCAGTGTGTCTGGGCAGCTTATGGAGGATACGTAGAAGGAAACGATACATTATCAAAAAGTAATATCAGTAATAAAGTTAGAATGGTTAATGGTACTTACACAACCGGCTGGTTCGGTGGCCGTGTTGGAGGCGGTGGTTCAGGTAAATGGGAAAGTGTTACCAACTTTTGGAGCTATGCAACAAGTTCTAAAACATACGGTCCTAAAGGAACTGGGGTAAATAATAATAACCCATACTATAACCTTTCGCCTAGTGCTATAAAATATGGTGATGTACTTCAGTTTGGTGAATTAACAGATTATCACCATTCTACGTTCGTAACATATACTCCTACTTCTCCCCAGTATTATAGTGATATTTTGATTTCTTATCACTCTTATGACAATTACAATGCAAATCTTTGGGATGTTATTATATCGTTTGGCGGAAATGACTGTTATATGAGACAAATTTATTTTGGCACAGCACAATTTAGTAGTTAACACTAGCCATCTAAAGTAGGACTTACTGCTAAAATTAACCAATTTAATATTCTTAGTGGTAAGTCCTTTTTATATATCTTAAGGAGTATAAATTATGAAAAAATGGGTAATGATATTCTTAACTATCATACTAATTTGTACTGTAGTTATCGTTATTGCTAACAGTTACTTCTCTAAAACGATCACTAATGATGATATTTCGGATGGGAAACGAGTTATTACTGATTTATTTGCAGCTGTAAACAATGAAGATGTAAAAGGGGCTAATGGTACTATTGGCAGATATCTGGCAGGAAGATTTAACGAAACAAATATAAAGGGATGGAAACCTAAATTAACATCAATTGAGTATATTAAAGATGACAAGTTTCGTTTGCCACCTCATAGTTATAAATCCAATTATGGTCACGATCCATTTCAATCAATGAGCTTTCGTGTAACTTATTTTAATAATATTGATCAAAAGAAGTATAAACAGTATTTTATACTAGTCAAAGAAACCAAGAATGCTAAATGGAAAATTCATGATTGGGGATTACCATGAAACTTCCACAGTTAATATCTTAAATCCAAGTTTTACCGCCAGTGTACCATAATAAGTATGCTAAAATGTTTTTCATATTATTTTATGTATGCCAAACGAGCTTTTCTAGGTATTTTGGGAGGCTCGTTTTTCATTTATCCGAATAAGACCATATGATAGCTTTTCGAAAATGCGTTAATCCGATTGTTAATTAACACAAATTGCCATTCGCTTTGCGGTTAGTGACAGCTTCGCTAGTACTCCCCCTTGAAGCTATTTCATATAGCGATGTCTATAGGTATTCTTTCATTCATATCAAGATTAAAGTTTCCATATGGATTTATGTGAGCATAGATAAGTGGCGTGAGTGCCCTGAGATCTTCCGGTGTCATTATGTCATGCCACTTATCTTGTGATAGTATTTTCTGAATCATTAAAGTATTGACGTAGACAAGGCAGTTTTGTAATAGGTGTAAACTTAATACAGCAAGTTCTTGGTCTTCAATACGGTTAGTTGATATTTCTCCACCTTTTCCATAAAAAATAAATACATTTGCTGAATTCCAGTTTTCAACCACATTTAGCCCTTCATGAATTTCTATCCTCAATTTCTCAGAATTTAGGTATTCACAAAGGAATATTGTTTTAATGGCTTTTCCCAATTCTGCTAAAGCAAGATATGTAGGATGTTTCAAATTATTTCTCGTAAACCTTTTCATTATTGCTTCGGTTTCAGCAGTTCCCAGGCGCAACGCAGTAGCATATTTAACCATTTGGTCGTATTGCTGCCGTATAAGCTCCCAATTAATAGGACGGGTAAGTATCGGTTGTAGATTAGTAAACATATCAGTAATACCGGTATCTGGACGATATAATTTTTGTTTACCAATATTCTTTAATTGAACGACTTAAAAAACTTTAAAGGTTCTATAAGAATGAACGGTGATGCAGAAACGGTGAATATTAAAAAAGTAGATCTAGTTTATTGGGAAGATTCTACCCCAGATAGTAAACAAACGCACATT
>JAQWCF010000120.1 GCA_028706105.1 Candidatus Margulisiibacteriota bacterium | reverse complement strand
GATTTAATTGTTTATTGCACTAAGTTAAAAAATATTTGGAAGTGACAAGGATATTACAGAGCTATTTAGATAAAAAATAACCTTCCCGCCATAATAAATAATATAGATAATTTCTTCCTATACATATCTGCATTTATAGATACAAATATTATGTATCTATCTACGTTAATAAATATATATAAGGAGTTTATAAATGACCATTGATATTAATAGTATAAGTTCAAATATATCTTCAACCAATGAAGCAGATACTTCTGGCACATATTTAAGTACTACAAACATCCAATAAGCGCTAGAGGCTACGTATATAACAACTACTGATAATTCAGAAATTATAACAGATGTTTCAACAACAACTGAAGCAGAGCCAACAACAGAAACTTTTACTACCGAAGGATCAGGACCTCCTCAAAATTTAGGCTCACCTACTGCCTCAAGTGGAGAAGAAACGACTAAAACTACCATTCGTTATACAAGCGAAGGGATCATAACCGAAACTGTTACTTCTGATAGTGAAGGCAACGTAACCTCACTCACTACTACGATAGAAACATAGTATAAATTATACACGCATGACTATTCTTACACACTAAAAAAGGGACTAATCCTTTATATTTACTAAAACTAACACTGAAAAATTAAATCCTTCACTCATGAAAAAGATTAATAGGCCGGCAATAAGACCTTATCATAAAAAGTTATTTGGTTAATACCAACACAACTACATATGCAAAATAAGTTAAAACCATCAATATACCTTCATATCGATAAATAACTCTTTTCTTATCCAATACAACTAAAAGCAAAATAATGCTTGCGATGATTGTCATTAATATATCCCCATTAGAATTATTATTGAAAGGTAATGGACGGATTGTAGAGCTGATACCTAATACAAAAAATATATTAAAAATATTAGAACCAACCACATTCCCTATCGCTATATCTGATTGTTTCTTAAATGCAGCAACAGCTGATGTCGCTAATTCAGGCAAGGAAGTACCTATTGCAACAACCGTTAGTCCAATAAGTGATTGGCTAACATTAAAAAATTCTGCAATATTTACAGCTCCATCTACAATCCATTTACCCCCAACAACTAAACCAACTAAGCCTAATAAAACATATAATATTGACCTATGAAAACTTAACTCATCAATTTTATTAACATCTACTATATCATCTTCGGACTTAGTTATCCCAACTGTATATGCTAGAAAAATAATAAAAAATCCTAATAAAACAATACCGTCTATTCTTGAAAGCCCTGAAAAAATTCCTCCATCAATTATTATATCGTTAGTCATGACACCCAATATTATAATTGCCAATAAATTAAACGGAATTTCCTTTAGAACAGTGTTCTTTTTTGCAGTAAGAGGATAAATAATCGCTGATATGCCTAAAATTAATAATATGTTGGCTATATTGCTACCAAGTATATTACCAATTGCAATCTCGCTATTGCCTTGTACACTAGCAAAGATATTAACAATTAGTTCTGGAGCAGAAGTGCCAAAAGCAACGATAGTTAATCCAATAACAATATTAGAAATATTGAACTTTTTAGCAATTGCTGCTGAACCATCAACTAAAACATCTGCCCCTTTAATAAGGAGAAAAAATCCAATAATAAAAAGGATAGCAGTAATCACAGCTATATTATATTCTTTTTATTGTTAGATTACATCGATATATTATAGATAACCTAAGAAATTAAACTATTTTTTATTTGGTTTTTTTGTTTCTTCTTTATCTACACAACAACAACCATCTTCACAGTCACAAGTTGAAATTCCTAAAGCAACATATGCTGGACAGAAGTTAATCAGAGCTGTAACAACAGGTATTAGGCCGATAACTCCCCACCAATTTTTAAAATAAACCCCTACAACAATAATTATTGCGCCTACAACTAATCTTGCTATTTTATCCATTTTACCTATATTACATTTCATCTTTTACTCCTTCTTTTTAAAATTTACAAAACTATCAAAACAAACTCCCTTACTAATCATATCACACACAGCAACTTATAATATTTTTGTAGCTACGATAAAACAATGATAAACCTTGAATGCTTTATCCATAAATATCCATATCAAATGAACTATGCACCAATAAAACAGAAGGAAGGTTCGCTAAAATATTATCCATTTTATCTACATACTCTCTTTCTCGGCCATGCGCTGGAGGATTAAATCCCAAAATAACTAAATCAACACCTGAAGATTCCCTGGCAATTATGGACGATACGCAATCTTCAATAAAATCAATTTCTTCTTCCGTCATTTGCTTTTCAAGTGTTTCCTTTAAAATAACACCCTGACTTTTTTCAGTGGATATAACTTTTTCATCCTTAAGTTTATCAACCCCTACGTCCTGTGTTGTTCTAGTAAATGAGTACAAATTGATTTTATCTTTTATTAAGTTAAACGATCTTCCCACCTTAGAAACAAACAGTTCTAAATTAGTTGACGTTACAACTGTAGAAACACTTGCCTCTTCATCACGACTATCCGGATGATAAACATTAATAGTTGCCTCTATTCGAGCATTCTCCAATAACTGTTTTAATATTTTTCCAGTGCTTGTAACCTTCTTTTTGACTACCACTGTTTTAATATGAATCATGGCATCTTCCCATTCCTCGCTCAACGTTAACAAATAAGCGATCAGCAACATAAATGAACCATTGTCATGAGAAGGATCCCACCAAACATCTATATGTTTTTTATTTCCAAAACCCTTACTATCATCAACATGCAAAAGAAGCAAACTTTTCCCAATCTCGTTATAAAAAGACATTAATTTCATTTGTTTCTTTTTCTCTGACTTGTCAACACCAAACCATTTCTTTTTACTTTCATTCCAATTAAGTAAAATAGTGTTTGGTCTAAACCTACCCATCCCATATACCTGTGACGTGACAAGCTGGGCCTCAACTCCATCATCAGACAGTGCCGTCAGAAAATATGCTGGCACTTTAGCTTGATGGAAAGCTTCTGATATCTCGGCTTCTATCCTTTTTGCCTCCGTTACTTCAACCTTCTCTGGGTTCAAAAAATTTATAAGAGTAACTGTCCCAGTTCTACCAGAAAGAGAAGTCGCTATCTGAATAATGTTTTGATTCACCTTTGTATCATTTGAAAACATTAACAAATTTGGTCTCCAGTTTTTAGGAGAAAAAGGAAGAGACTCTAGCTTGTTAAGAGCATAATGGATTACTCCATACCAAAACCCATGCCTAGCATCTCCAAAGGTTGCCACAAAATGCTTTCTTTTTAGATATACATAGATTAAAAAAACCAAAAGAAAACCAACAATACATGCTACAGGATTAAGGATAAACATAACGATAATGCAACCAGCAAAGCCTAATAAAGAAAAAAACCAATGAACATGAAAAGTCGGTCTATAGCTTGGAAGTGAAAAAAATCTTTCCAACCCAGCAATTAAATTGATACTCCCATAGGTTATTAAAAAGAAGTTAGTTAAAATAGGGGCTATCATATTTAGATTCCCAAGAAAAACAATAAAGGAAGCAATGGCAATTGTAACAAGCATTGAAACAAAGGGGCCAGAGTCTTCTCTTTTCCCAGCCAAAAATCTAAAAACAACACCATCTCGTGCCATGGCTTGAAGTGTTCTAGGTGCTGCCATGATTGATGCTAATGCAGAAGAAAGTGTAGCTGCCCAAATACCTGTTATTACCATAAACGGGGATTTAGCCATCTTTACAGCTACAATATCTGCGCCCATTAAATCTGCTCTAGAGGCAGAAAGCGCAAACCAGAAAATCATTATAAGATATGTTGTAAACCCAGTGGCGATTGCCAGTAGCGTTCCTTGCGGCAAACTTTTAGCTGGATCTTTTAAGT
>JAQWCF010000119.1 GCA_028706105.1 Candidatus Margulisiibacteriota bacterium | reverse complement strand
AAAAAATATCAAACAGCCGTTAAGGTTGCAGATATTTTATACCAAAATAAAATTATTGACGGTGTGATTAGTTTTGGCAGGAGTGATGGTTACAATAA
This sequence comes from Candidatus Margulisiibacteriota bacterium, assembly GCA_028706105.1. Lineage (NCBI taxonomy): Bacteria > Bacillati > Candidatus Margulisiibacteriota > Candidatus Margulisiibacteriota bacterium. Next base: position 3,974 of record JAQWCF010000119.1, on the reverse strand, counting down.
ATACCAGCATCCAAAGGGGCTTATAAAACACTATTCAAGAGCTTCACGAGACGAAGTTAGGGAAATATTTAATACTTGTAAATGTTTTTTAATGCCTTCGGTATCCGAGGGTTTAAATTTAACACCTATCGAATCAGCACTTTGCGGATGTCCTGCGGTATTATGCGATGGGGCTATTGGTGAAATATTCTTTGATAAGATAAATTGTTTAGTTGCGGCAAAAGAAGACATTTCCGACATGGTAAATAAATGCAAACATTTAATTAGTAATTTTGAAATTGCATCTCCGTTATTTCAAAAAGATATGAATGAAACAATTAAAAATATGACGTGGAATAAAGTATTTGACAATCTTAAAAAGATATTATGTTAAATTTACCAGCAGAACATTATCTTAATCTTATTAAAGAAAATAAGCCATTCTCATTGAGTAGATTCGGTGATGGGGAAATTATTGCAATGTTTCCAAATGGTATGAAGGCTAATTGTGATGGTAGTGCCTTTATACCCGAATTGTCTGAGCCAATGAAGCAAATTTTTAGGAATCAATACGATTATTATCATTGTTTTTTGGATTGTACGTTTTATGTGAATGGCGATTTATTTGCCAAATTTTTAAAAGATACCTGCCCGGAAATGAAGTTTTATTATGGCGAATTTTGGCAAGAATTATCGGTTAATAGTAGAATTGGAGAGATTATTTCGGCAATTAGTGTATATAAGCCATGTTTTATAGGCGGTTCGCATCTACAACACATAATAGATATTAACGGAATGGATGAAATATACTTTATCGAAACTCCAAGCTCAAATTCGTTTAATGAAATTGACAGAATAACAAAAGATATACTTCAAACTTATTATTTAGGAGTTAAGATGTTTTGTTTTAGCACCGGGTACACCACCAAAATACTCATTGATAGACTTTATCCTATTATGGGTAAAGATGCCTTTATGATAGACTTTGGTTCATGCTTCGACCCGTACTGTGGCAAATTATCCCGTGATGGTATGGTTATTAAGGGATTTGAGTATTTTCAACAATTCACTAATTATAAATTATGTTAAACGTAGTTATTATACCGGTTCACGGGCATTTAGATGTTGTTAAAAAGTGTATTGAAAGTGTTATTGTTAATACTAAAAATTTAAAATTAATTATTATTAATGATGGCTCAGATAACGAAACATCTGAGTATGTAAATAGTTTCAGAAGTCTTCATTACGTAACTATATTTAATAATAAAGAAGCAAAAGGATTTACCACCTCCTGTAATATAGGAATTGATTATGCTGTTAAAAACTTTGATTTTACTTGTTTATGTCTTTTAAATAGCGATGCAGAAATTGTTACTCCTAATTGGTTTGATAAAGTAAAATCCTATTATAATGACAAGATTGGTATAGTTGGAGTTGTTAGCAATAATGCTCTTTGTCAAACAATTAATAATGTAGAAGAATATCTTAAAAACATTAATAATAAGCCAACTTTATATGCCTATTTAATCCATGGATTTTGTTACTTTATAAGCAAGCAATTAATTCTTAAAATAGGGCATTTAGATAATGATACTTTTCCTCACTATGGGAGCGAGGATGATTATTCCATCAAATCAATTCATGCAGGTTTTAGCAACTTAATTATTGGTAGCGTATTTGTTAAGCATAGCAATTGTACGAGTTATACAGAATTAGTACGTTCTAAAATGTTAAAAAAAACAGTCCCAGACCTAGCCAACAGATGGGGCAAAGCGTATATTGATAACCTATGTGTACACGCAAATAAAACATATAAATATTTAAATAAATGATAAGCGTAATAATGCCTGTTTATTTAGGAAAATATCCTTTAGCGGCTAAAAACAGGGAGCAAAAACTTATAAGAGCTATTAATTCGGTTATTAACCAAACTTACAAAGATTGGGAGCTGATTATCGTATGCGACGGTTGTGCAGATGCTTATAATATTTGTAAACCATTTGTAAATGGTAAAATTAAGCTTTTTAAAATAGCAAAACAACCTATGTGGTCGGGAACACCCAGAAATGTGGGTATAACAAAATCAAAAGGTAGTTGGATTACATATTTAGATTCTGACGATTTCTTTGGAGAAAATCATCTTATGATACTATCCAAGCAGTTAGGGGATAAGGATTGGTATTTTTTTGATGACATTAAATTTAATAATGATTGGTATATAAGTCATTGCTTTTTAGAAAAATCACATTGTGGGACTTCGAATATTATTCATAAAAAGATCGAATACTGGGAAAATGAAAGCAAGTATTCGTATGATGATTGGTATTTTATAAGAAAATTAATGGAACATAACTACCAAAAAATTACCGCACCTGAATATTATGTTGCACATATACCAAATGAATATGACTGTTAACGTTTATATGGATATGGGGTCAATAAGCCAACAGCAAGATGTTGCTGTGCTTAAGTCTATATTTAAAAACGTAACAGTTAATTCATTTCATCTTTGTGATGTTAATGTACATCTTGAAATTCCAAGATATAGTAGATTGAAATATGCAACTAAAAACTACATCGTTCCAAATCCTAAAACCGCAGACCCAAATTGGGACTTAAGACCGTTTACTAAAGTGTTATGTAAATCTTATTATTCTTTTAAAGTTTTCAACCACCTTAACTCTTTATTCACTTCATGGACATCGCAGGATATAAGACAACGTACAAGTAAGAAGTTTATGTTTTTACATTCTACCGCTGGAAGGCATGATAGGGGTACGCTTGAGATTGTGCAACTTTATAAACAGGCAAGATATAATAATATAGCACTTCCTCCATTGATCTATGTTGGCAAAAAAATAGGTACAGAGTGTCAGTGGGTAAATAATGTATTCTTTTATAATGGCTTTATATCCGAAGTGAATTTTAGGAATTTCCAAAACTCAATAATGTTTCATTTATGTCCTTATTATTATGAAGACTTTAGCCATACAATGTGGGAGGGGCTTTCAACCGGAGCAATAGTTTTAACAACTAACCACTCGCCTATGGATATAATAGGGATTAAAAACCTGATTGACATAGACCATAAAGTAAAAATTAACTTAGTAGATGGCGGCGTAGTCTCTTTATTATCCCTTTACGCACAAATTATAACCGCAGCCAATATGAGTGAACAGGAGGCTTTAGAACGCTCCGAATACAATCGTGGGTTGTGGTCAGCAAACAATAAATCATTTATTAACCGTATTAAAACAGAATTCAATGCCTAAGTACACAGATAACCTATTAATGTTTTTTAGAGCAAACCAAATAGATACATTTGCGTTTGCTTATGTGCGTGGAATGATAAAAGCATTACCCACAATTACGTTGGAAAAGACGTATTATGAATTTATTAAAGACTTTGATATAGACACGGAAGAGTTGTCTTTTGAAGACTACCGGAATGCCTATTATCGCCAACAAAAGAAGTTTTTTAATAAAGTTTAAATATAAACTCAACTGATTCATGAACACGATGTAATTTTGTAATTCCAAATTGATTCTATGGATAAAGTACGATATGTTAAGGGTAAGACATTTACCTATTTTACCGAAAAGCAATATAACGCTATCGGAAGAGAAAAATCAGGCTGGGTAGAAGAATTACTTCCCGGCGAAATACCGCAAGATGTAATCGAATTTATACCACCTAATAAACAAAAAGATGAGAATACAAAACAAAACGACGTTGAAGGTGTACGTAATAACCCAAGATACGTGGGTAAACTTAAAGGAAAAACAAAAAAAGTTTACCGTACTAAGTAAGGTTAATGAAACTGTAAAAATTCCAAAAGACGTAATTGAATTTAAACCTAAAAATTTAAAAAAGAATGCTCGACAAACTATTAACAAAACTACTGAATAAAACCGAAGACGAAATCAAAGCTTTAATCTATGATGGTGATAAACTGAAAGATGATGCCTTTGAGATTATCTATCCTATCATTGAA
>JAQWCF010000118.1 GCA_028706105.1 Candidatus Margulisiibacteriota bacterium | reverse complement strand
CCCTGTTCCTCCTACAGATAAAGGAATATCCAAAAAATCCTTCATAAGCTTATATAGTTTTGGTCCTTGAAAAGCATCTCCATAATCTGTACTTATATCAAGAACTGGCATATCTTCCCAAGGTTCTTTGGGGGGCACACGCAATGTATGCTCAATCATATAATTTAACTCATCAGCTATTCTTAAAGCTTTCTGCATCCTTTTTTTTAAATGTTGTTCTTGATCCATTTTATGCCTTCCTGTCTGCTTCATTTAATCCATTAAGAATTGTTTCATAACCTCTTTTGAGGACTGTTGCTCCATTGCCTAAAGAACTCTCGATTCTATCACGCAGATTAGTTCTAGTTTCATACGACAAATAAGACACTGCCTGAGAAACGGAATTGCCTAACGTTGGCAAAGAGGTTATAAGGTACTGCATCGCAATATCATAGCTCTCACTAAGTTTGTCGAGAATGTATCTTTGATTAGGTGTCTCTTGTCTAATATTCGATTCATATAAAGATAATATTTTTAATACAGAAACGAAAGCCTCCTGTGGATTATTGTTCATTTGAACAGCGTCATTAACTCCCTTGTTCCACAGCTCCGAACCTTTAGTATTACTCAAACCCAACAAGCTGTATATATTTACTGAAAAATGCTGAAAAATTGTTTGCTCCCAAGAACTTAATTTTAAAAATGATGTCAAATATTCAAGCAAGTAATTGCTAACCTTCTCATTATCTAATAATTGTGGGGCACTCTCGGTCTGACCCAAAACAGACCGTGCAGCTTCATGACTAAAATCATTAGACAAAACCTCTATTGGTAAACTACTAATATATATCTCTGTCCCTTTAATAGCATGCATTGTATGAGAAGGGACATCAGCTTTTGAGCTGTTAGTCACTATTCTTCTTATCTCAGAAAAATTCTGTAAAAATCCTTGGCTTATAGCCCCGTCTCTGCCCAATTTACTCGTACGTTCAACGACATTTGCAACTATTGATTGTTGCATTTGCGTTGTCTCTCTTTTAACTGATGAAATTAATTGAGGAACTATTCGTCTAGACACCTCTTCGCCCATCTGCCCAGACGCTATAAGTGCGTCCAGTAAAGCAATCGTCTCGGCAACAACTGATTTTGATTCTGTTGATTGCATTGTTTTGACTGTATTATTAAGCTCCTGGACTAAACTATCTTTCTCTTCGTCTGTAAGCTTAAAACTTACAATTATTTGCTCAGATAACTCAACAAACGCCTCAATGTCTTGGGCGTCTTTATCTTGCGAAATAAAGTCTATAATCAACTTTCTATTATTTTCTATAATTGAAGGATTTTTTAAAATATAACTTAAAACCTTTTCTGGTGACTTAAGCAAAAGCAACTCTTTGGCTTTGTCTTCTGCTGAGCTCGTAGGACTTCTTAGTATTTCTCCTATCTTTTGCTCTCTTCCTCTAGTCTGCTGAATATTACTAATCAAGGATTTTAAGGAATCAATCTTTTTAGAAATTGACTCCTTCTGTGGATTAGTTAATCTTGATGAACCTACATCCTTTGACAATTCATCTATAGCGTTCTGCAATAAATCAATGTCTAGTGTTTTCTTTGACTTCAATTCCTTAAAAGCAACACGAAAATCTTTGCTGATTTCAATTACTCCAAACACAGATATTTGCTCTAAATTTTTCACGACATATTCGAAGGCATCATTGTTTAATTTATTTAAAACATCGTAAATATTGCCAATCAAAACCTTCATTCCTTCCACATTCTTTGATATTACGTCTTCTGGATTAAGCCCTCCCTGACCTCTTTCTGGAATGTAACTATCAGACTCAACGTTCTCAACATTTTGTTGAAACGACTGTGTGTTATTAGCAATACCTAAAACATCAACAGATGGAACGAATTGAATATTAAACTGTTCCGCTATTGTCTTAATCGCTTTGGTTTTCTCTAATACATTATCTTCTTGGTTTGCAATATCCAAAGAAATAGATGGATTGGAAAGAGCTGTAATTATAATATTATTAATCTCCTTTTCACTCCTTGGAATTTGATCATATTTAATTAAATCAAAAACTTCAGACATTTTTAGTTTAAGACTTGCTTCCATTACTTGATTGTCTATAATATCTTCTAATAAAACCAAGGCATTAACTAAAGCAAAGTCGGCCTTTGCATCCTTCACCAAGGCAACGCCCTTAACTAGTTCTTCGATTAAATCCTTTTTGTCTATATTTTCTTGAACTATCTTGTTAGTCAAAATCTTGAATTCAACGATGTTCTTTGTATTTACCCTATCTTCTTGCATCAAATAACCGAGTAATGCCTTTCTTGTTTCTGCATCCATGATTGGTTTCTTTGTCTCAACATATTTTTCTTTTACATACCTAACGACAGCCATCGGCTCATTCAATTTGTTCAGTTCAATCAACTTCTGATTCGCTGAATTGGATGACTTCATAATATCAGCTAACTTTTCATCTATAACATTTTTATTACTAGTAATTGATGGAGCAATGTCTTTATCAAAAGCAATATTTGATTTTTGTATTCTTTGCACTAAACTAGGTGCATATTTCTGAATATCGTTTTTTTGTATAATTTGGTTATCAATCATTTTTTCTAACAGTTTCACATTAGCCACGCTTTTATCTGCTGCAATGCCAGTTAACGCGGAAGAAAGTATCTCTGACATTTGCTCTGGGGAAGTCATGCCACTTATATTGTTGATTGTTTCCATTGCTAAAGAATTAAACTCTCCAGCATCTTTTGGCTTAACTCTTCCCTCTTGTAACATATAACTAATAATTGCCCGCCTATTTGTTTCGCTTGCTAACTTATCTGTTAAAACAACAGGATTATCTTGTACATATCTAGCAACTATCATTGGATCATTTGCTTTTTTAAGCTGCTCAAGCTTCGAATCTGAAGAAATTATAGTATCACTTTGTTTAAATATATTCGATATTTGACGTTCCTTTTGCGCCTTATCTAGTCCAATAACCTGTTCCACAATTTCCGAAGAAACAAAACTCTGTTGGTTACTAGCCGTTTTTGGCACTAATAATCCTTCCAACTCTTCCTTCAACTCAGGCATATCAATTAGGTCATCCGTAGATAGCTTCTCTGCTATTAATCTAATAGCAGTTGTATGTGCCAAAGGATCAATTTTTGAAGTTAATCCTTTTAAAATACCAAGGTCTGAGACTGCCTCAACAATAAGATTCATCATTTGTTCTTTATTCCTAGGCGTTGGATTTTCAGAAATTGCTTGAGCTAAAATTGGAACTTGTTTTAGAATGTCTTCTTCTTTAATTATTCCTGCCTGAACCATTCCTTCCATTAATACCATTCCTTTAACAATAGGTTGCTCAGATTCATTTTGTAACATATTAGTAAGTGCAGAAGTCATTTTCTCTACTATTTTGCTAGCAGGCATTATGGCGCTAAACCCTGCCAAAGAATCCATGATTAAGGAATTAAACTCTTCAGTGTTTATTGGCTTAGGGCTATCTTCCTTTAACAAATAATTTATTAATATTTTCCTATTTGTCTCATTCGATAAAACAAAGGGGTTTTCACTCACATATCTAGCAACAGATATTGGACTTCTTAAATCGTTTAATTGATTTACCTTGCTTTCTATAATTAATTGATTATCGTCCTCTATAGAATTACTATTACTAAATATCTTCGCTAATGGATTAGTCTTCTTATCTGTAAGGCTCATCGTTGATAATGTTGTTTCTAGTGCAAACAAAGAAACCTTCATTTCGCTCTTTATTGTCGAATTTTTTTCATCTATATTTAATTTTTCTAATATTTTCACAACATCCAACAACTTATCTATACGTTCTGAATTTGAAAGATTTTTGTCACCTACTGCAGCAACCAGCTCAGGCGGGATTTGTTTTATTTGTTTTAATGACTCTGCACTTTTATTTAATGCATCCTGTTCCTGTTTGTCTACTTGTTCTTGCGTCATTTTACTTTTATCCTTAAAAAGGACTTCTTTCATTGTTTCATTAATGTCTATTAATGTTTGCGCTGGATAAGATTCCATCCTTCTTGCTAATTCAGCCCCCAAACCACCATCTGTTTGTCTAGCTTGTGCTACTGCTGGTGTAGCCCCACTAACTCCTTGGCTTTGATTATTACTTCCAACCACACCTACTCCTGATTGAGAGGC
>JAQWCF010000117.1 GCA_028706105.1 Candidatus Margulisiibacteriota bacterium | reverse complement strand
TGATGTATATTCTTTAAATTCCATTTTTGTTTGTCTCCTTTTTATATTTTTTTTAAACCATTTAAAATCGTATTAGAACTTTAATTCGAGTATAATGAAAGCAAATACAAAAATTTAATTATATTATGATTAAGGTGTCAAAAGCAACTAATAAATATAGTATTAGCACCTTGAAAATTTAACACAAAGCTTGAAAAATACGTGGTTTCGTGGTATAATTGATATATAAAATATACTGATGAAGAGGTACCACGATGTCATTTGTTTCTAATAAAAGCAACCAATTAAATTTTAATGATAGTGTTTTTAATCTAACAGATAGAGAAAAAAGATTTCTTGAAAAATCATGGGCAAAGCCTTTTGCCGAAAAGATATTTCCAAATATTAATGAAAAACCTTTTTCTGTACTGTATAGCGATAATGCTTCAAGACCTAACACTCCTGTTAACGTCATAATTGGATCAATGATTTTAAAAGAGATGCTTGGAGATACAGATGATGAACTTGTGGAATCTCTAATGTTTGATATTAGATATCAATATGCTCTTCATACAACAAGTTTTGAGGAACAACCATTAAGTGACAGAACATTAAGTCGCTTTAGAGAAAGATGCATTACTTACGAAACAGAAACAGGAATAGACTTGATTAAAAGTTGTATTAATAGTCTATCATCCCAAATAGCAGAATTCATGGGAATTCGTAAAGGTCTAAATCGTATGGATAGTATGATGGTAGCATCTAACATTAAAAAACTATCTCGTCTGGAACTTTTATACACATGTGTTTCAAATCTGGTAAACCTTATGAAAAGGAAAGAAGATGATATACCAGAAGAACTAAAGCATTACTGCGATGCGGATGATCAAAATAAAGTTATTTATCATATGCGTAGTGAGAACATAGATGATAAGATAAAAATAGTTCTTAAGGATGCATCGTTACTTTTACATAAATGTAAGGGTTCATATGATGAATCAAGTGAATATCAATTGTTAATTAGAGTAATCAAGGAACAAACTACAACAGCAGCAGACGGAAACCTTGAATTGAAGTCCAAAAATGATGAAACCCTTGACGCAAGTATTTTACAAAATCCATCTGACCCAGATGCTACTTTCAGATTTAAATCTGGTAAGGAACATCGTGGATATGTTGCGAACCTCATAGAAACCGTTGATGAAAACAAAAGTATAATAACAGATTATTCATATGAGCAAAATATTCACAGCGACAGTGCTTTCTTAAAAGAGTCTATTGACGGCATAGCAGGAACTGAAGAACACAAAGTAACTTTAGTTACAGACGGAGCATATGGTGGTTTAGAAAACATAGAACTTTCAAAAGAAAAACATATAAATTTAGTAACCACTAATATGCAAGGTAGAAAAGCTACCGATATTTATGCCGAATTTACATTCAGTGAAGATGGTAAAAAGGTTCTAAAATGTGCAGGAGGCCAGACTCCATTAACAAACAAGTTCAATCCTCAAACCGAACAATGCAGAATAACACTTGATAAAAACAAATGTAACCAATGCCCATATAAGGACCAATGTAATCCTAAGTTTAATAAAAAGAAGGCCTCACTCATCATTTCATGGAAAAGTGCTGAACGTGCAAAGCAACAAAGATATATGAAGAGCGAAAATTTTAAAGAACTTGCAAGATTCCGAAACGGTGTTGAATCTTTGCCATCTATCTTAAGAAGAAAATATCGGGTAGATAAAATGCCTGTAAGAGGCAAGCTTAGAACCAAGCTACATTTTGGAATCAAAGTAGCAGCATTAAACTTCCAAAAACTGTTTAACTTTACTAACAGTTCTGTTTCATGCACCTTAGAACCAGAACTATGCTAAAATAAGCAGGGGTATAAGTGTTTATTTGCATCAAATACTGCAATACAATCATCAAAAATGAATTTATATTTAATTTGTGTTAAATTTTCAAGGTACAATTTTTATATCTATTAGATTATTGTGTATTTTGACACTCTAATCATATTATATGAATACCCTAATAAAGCAAAATTAATCTTTAAATTAATTAAGGAGGAAACGAATATTCTCCCAGTAAACATCGTTTAGGTGAATTATGAGATTTAGACTGCAAAATCTGATAAAGATATGGTATAATCTGCTTAAGACAAAATTTAATGAATTATTAGATTCAAAGTTCACAGAGGTTGATATGAAAAAATATAATCATTATGAAACACTATCGGTGTTTGTCAAGTAAGTTGTCGCATTTAAGAGAAAAATATTTCATTGCCAATATTTCATTGCTTCGTTTCCGATTTGCCATTGACATGGAGCCTCTGCCTATATGGTTTTGGTACCTGAAGGCATGGAGTGTATAAAGGTACTGCCTTCTTCAGAGGCTACCATATAGGCCTCTCCATATCAATGGTTCGCTTCGCCAAATCTGCTTCATTTTGGTTATGTTGTTTTTTACCCAATAACTTTTTTTGCTTCTTCTTCACTAATAGGATTTAGTGATACATATTCAGGCAATGTCCAATTTCTAATATCTTTTGACCATCTTTCTGGATGCTTTGCTTTGGCTTCCTCATATACTTTAATACGGTTTTCCATAATCTTTTTATCTAGACCATAGTGTCTTTGATATGGGGTTATAAAATTGATTCCACTATGTAAATGGTCATGATTGTACCATTTTACAAATTTCCCCACCCATCTTCTGGCTTCTTCTAAGCTTTTAAAGCCTTTAAATGGATATTGGGGTCTATATTTCATCGTTTTAAACAGCGCCTCCGAGTATGGGTTGTCATTGCTTACTCTTGGTCTTGAAAATGAACTTTGTACTCCTAGTTTCTCTAGTGTTGCTTGAAATGTTGCTGCTTTCATGGGACTACCATTATCAGAATGTAATACTAATGGTCTGCCGGCTATTCCTTGTGATAAAGTAGCCTTTCTTACTAGGCGCTCTGCAAGTTCAGCCTTTTCTTCCTCCCAAACTTCATAAGCAACTATTAGTCTGCTGAACATGTCTATTATTAGATAAAGTTTGTAGTATTGTCCTTTGATAAATGCATTTAACCAAGTTATATCCCAAGTCCATACCTGGTTTGGAGCTGTAGCTATATGTGTTGGTGTTTCCCTTTTTACTGGTGGACTAGTTCTACCTCTGTGAGCATTCATTTTTTCTTCTTTTAAGACTTTGTAGATAGTTGCTTCTGAGGCTATATATCTACCCTCATCAGCTAATTTGGGAACTATTTGTGATGGTGCTAAATCTGCATATTCAGGCTTATTAACTGTTTCAATTATTTCTTTACGTTCTTCTTCCGTTAGTTTATTTTTAGGGGTTGGCCTTTCTACTAATGGTCTTTGATCTCTTTTTACTTCTCCTTCTTGTGTCCATCTTTGGTATGTTCGGACGCTGATATTTAGTTCGTCACAGGCTGGCTTTAATCTGCAACCATTAGCCCTAGCTTCATTGATCAGCTCTACTGCTGTCACGCGATCTGAGTCACTGATCAGTCTTCCTCGGGGTCCCCCCAAATCGCGTTTGCTTTTTTTCTTAATACTAATAGTGCAGCTGTTTCTGCTAATGCTTTCTCTTTATGTCTAAGTTCTCTTCGAAGCTCTTTGTTTAGCTCTTTTTCAGCTTTTAGGGAATCCTTTAATTCTTTAGAATCCTCAGTTGTTGATTGATTAGCTTTGAGACATTGTTCTCTCCATGTTTTTACTTCATCAACATAAATACCTTTCCTCCTACAGTATTCAGCTAGTTCTGTTTCTGTTAGACTTGATGTTTCAAGCACAACTTGGAATTTATCTTCAGAAGTCCAATTGGATTTAGATTTTAGATTAATGGAATTATTTTTTCGCTTTTTATTGTGTGTTCTGACCCATTGATATATAGTGGACTTAGATATATTTAATTCATCTGATAAAGATGTAACTGTTTCATTTTGATCTAACCTTTTGAAAACTGAATCTTTAAATTCTTTGGTATAGCTTCTATTTTTTTTAGCCATAGTTTATTCTCCTTGGATATATTGTCGTATTTCTATTATACATTATTCTTTCTATACGACAACTATCCTAACACATAGGGCTATTCAGGAAAAACAAAGATACAGGTCGTGTAATTATAGACATTGCTTTAGAAGATTATCTCGAGTTCTTTAATGAATGGGATAATTCTGCTTTTAAGAAGCGTGACATAAATTCAGAGTTAGTAC
>JAQWCF010000116.1 GCA_028706105.1 Candidatus Margulisiibacteriota bacterium | reverse complement strand
TTCCGATACAAGGATATGGGTTATGGTTTATGCCTGCAATGGATTTTTGCAATACTATGGAATTTCCACTTGCAACATTATGGATTTTTAACTTGCAACTTTCGGTATTTTTATCTTACAACAAACACACTCGGAATTTTTTCGTCCAATGAAAATCGCAAAGCCAATACTGCTGTCAACGAATTCTTCAACGCCCTACAAGTCGGAGACTTAGATAAAGCCAATGGGTTGCTAGATAAAACAGGTGAGATGAATATTGATTTCCAATTTGATTCTAGCGATAAGGAAAGGCTTGCCAAGGCTTATTACTCAAAAACAGAGTATAAGGTTGCATCAACCTCGATAAACAAATGGCTTTTCAAGATTAAGGAAAAACAGGTAGCAGGAGAATTGAAAACACCTAATATAGTACCAGTGATGCGTTCTGCTTTAAATGAAGTAACTAGATTGGGATTAAGTGGCGGTCTGTTTTTTGGTTTTCAGAATGCAATTGCACACTCCAGTGATACATTTATAAGAAACATGCAAAATGCGACCGAAATGGATACTACCACAATGGTTATTACTGTTATTAGAAGTGACGGAAAATATATATTGATTCCTGATGAAATGCTCCAAGAAAGGCTAGTGTCCCAACCAGAGAAAGTTTTCTCGGTTCTTGATACTTTGCAACATAAATATTGATTATATAGAAATTACATCTTTATATTAGGATTGTGACATGATATTGAATATTGGATTTAAAGGATGGATTAATGATGGAATGCACAAAATGCGGAGCTGAAAATTCAGAGGAGAGTTCTTTTTGTAGTAAATGTGGCGAAAGACTATCTGCTTCAAATAGGGAAGGTATTGAAAGTATGGAAAGTACAGAAAAAATACTTCGCGAAAATAGCCTGGATAAATTTAAAAAAATTACTTCAAATAAAAATAATAGGGTAATACTATTTTCGGTTGTAGCTCTCATTATAATGGCAATAGGAGCAAGCATATATTTAAATAATCCAATCGCAAAATTCAAAGACAATATTAGTAATAATAATAACGTTGAGGCTATGAAAATTTATAACCAGAAATTAAAGGGGGATACGAGCAAAGAGGCAGAAGTAATTATGTTCTTAAAGGATGATATGACAAGCATAAACAAGGCTTTTATTGATGAAAAAATTGACTTCAATGAAGCAAAAACCGCACTAGAAGCTATACAGAACACTGGTTTAATAGCTGCTGATATCAATGCCGTCTTGAAAAAAGTAACAGACTTAAATAATTCGAGAATGTCCTTTAACAAGGCAACAGCCTTTTTAGCCAATATAGATTACATAAATGCTATTAAGGAATACAAGAATGTAATTGCTGAAGATAAAAATTATTCCAAAGCACAAGAACAGATCAAAATTAATGAAGCAAAATATAAAGAGCAAGTATTACAAACTGTTGATAATTATGCCACTGCAAATGAATATAATAAAGCAGTTTCTATTCTGAACGAAGCAACTTTGATACTACCAAACGATGGTGATCTTATCGCTAAAAAAGTATACTTCGAAAAGGTACAAATACAAAAATTAATTGATGAGCAAGAAGTGGCTGTCGCTGGAGTTAGGGAATATACAAATATTATTAATACCAATTTTATCGCTGTTACCGTGCATAACAGATCACAGAAGACGGTTAAAAAATATTATTTAGGGTTTATGGGGTTCGACAAGAATGGATTGCCAGTTAAAGTTGGACTTGGTGGTGGGGAGTTCGTTGGAAGAGGAAACAATGATCAAAATATTTTACCAGGAGAGACTAAGTCTTCTGATGGAGGATGGTATCTAGACAATCATGATGTAGTTACGTTGATAGCCTGTATTGACAAAGTAGAATATTATGATGGTAACAATTGGGATAATCCGTATTATGACTATTGGATTAAACAATATCAGGAGAAGCCGTTTCAGTAGTAATAATTACCAAGAATAATTGTTGAATATCTTAGGAGGTTATTGACCACAAACTGTTCAAACAGAGCAACAGCCTATGCAGGGAAAAAATATACAGAATAATTTAAAAAAGATTGATGCAGAGTTTAAAGATAGTACCAGTATAATTAACGGCAAAATTGCAGTATGTGATTATGTTTATTGGGGTAGTATAACTTTAAGGTTTAGAAATTATTTTTATACAGATGGCAGTGGGAAAATATATACTGCCTCCATTGTTGCCTTTAGCGACAACTGGGACAATATCAAAGAAGTGGTTCAAGTTTTTGAACAGTCTTTGAAATTTAAACAATAATTCATAATTCCTATAAAAATATGCTTTTATAGAAACAAGCAGGTTTAAATGACCTGCTTTTCCTAGTAAACAAATAGTAAGATATGGAGATGTTACATGGATTCACTGGATGTTGAGACCAAGGTTGTTCAGATAAGAAGAGATTAAGTGATTTCGGGTCAATTTCTGAAGATTACGGAAGATGTGTGAAGATAAAAATCAATAGAACTGAATATGAGGTATATGCGCTGGCACATCCCCGTCAAGTAGGACAGTTAGGAGCTTCCAATGCCAAATGGAAGATGCTGCATGATTCATGGGTTAAGAAACTAATGGTACGATAGAGGGCAGAAATGGCCTTGTGAAAAAATCATCATAAGAGACTGCATTACCACCCATGTGTACAACCACGAAATACATAGGTAATCATTGCAGCTAACAATTCAAGATTTGCATTGGCCCTTCGCCCTAGCTTAAGCTGTCTACTTATCTAATTTCGAAATAACGCTTTACCGCCTTATGATGGAAGTTCATAACGTTAAGCCAACACGGCTCGACTACGAGAACCTTATCATCATAAGTCACTTCAACCAAGTGACGAATAGATTCATCCTCATAATACATGACATCGACGGCTCTTATAGTGACGGCAACGTTACCAGCAAAAGCCCTAAACTTCTCCTTTAACCCCTCTAAGTCTATATCTTGTCTTCTTCTTGCGAATATCTTTCTTAATTTTCTCAACTGAAGTTTCTTCTCCCTTTTTAATAATTAAAAGAGTATTCCAGGAATCTTGCCACAGCACAAGCTCATGAGAATAGTAATAAGGGAAAGTCCTCCTGTATGCTTCTTTTTGTTAATAAAATCCTATAAGAGGCTTAAAATTTGAACACACGATGTGTGTCATTATTAGTAATTTAAGAAGCCCTTTTTCTTCGCAATTGCCACCACCCCCTTTAATATAGGGGTTTATATAGATGCTGCACGGACGTGTCGTAACTCTACTAAATTGATTGGAGGAATCATGATGGGTATTGTATCTGCGTTTATTCTCGGTTGCCTGGTGACAGTCTGGTGGAAAACAAAACCACATAACCCAAAGTCATATTGGGCAGCCAAACAGGTCGTTCCTGAAGGCAATCAGTATCTAGATAAAGCTAAGAGGGGGCTGAGAAAATCAGAACAGATGGTAACAGGAATCAAGGCTGCCAGAGTATCAAAGAACCCAGTTGTTGATGACGAACTAAAAGATATATTGCTTGAATACGCTATTGATCAGGTTAAGAAGGGCAAGATCAAGATTGTAGAAGACGTCGATTAGTAATCGGTATATACGGGAGTTAGAGGGATTTACCCTCTTATTTTTTTGCCCATTTTTAACAGTGACGACATGAACAGTGAGAAGTGTTCAATTGAAAGGAGGTGACTATATTGAAGCAGGAGGTAGTAGCTCTATTAACTAAAAAGGCCGAACTCCTTGCCTATGCCCAAGTACTCCGTAGTCAGGATCATACACCCCACAATGACATGATGACACTGGCTAAGAACCTAGCCAAACAAGCTACGCTGGATATGCAGCTGGCTAACCTGGGGGTAAACATTAGACCTAATAATCCAGATAGAGTCCAGGTTCTGGAGACTGGTTGAAATGAAGATTCCTCCCGAGATTGACGGCTCCAAAGCTTCAGTCGAACTGCTGAATAGATGGCTCTTGATAGAGCATTGCGTTGCGGTAGCGATATAGGCACGAGCGTATATGACGGACGTGGTCTGTTGATTCTATAGATATTCGGCTAACCGATTGCATTTCGCAATACAAACGGGCATAATAGTATCAAAATAGGAGGTATGAAGCGGCCATACTTTAAAGTATAATATGATATAATAGTATATAGTAAAAAACTATTGGAGGCAAAATATATGAAGCTATATACTATGAAAGATGTAATGGAGATTCTAAACG
>JAQWCF010000115.1 GCA_028706105.1 Candidatus Margulisiibacteriota bacterium | reverse complement strand
CGCTCTCATATATGGAGATGGAGAAAATACTCGCGACTTCTGCTATATTGATAACGTTGTTCAAGCTAACCTGCTCGCTGCCACAACAAAAAACAAGAATGCGTTTGGATTATCTTTCAATGTCGCAAGTGGAAATCACCTCTCCCTTAATGAGCTTTCTGCCATTATTGACGGAATAATTTCTGAGAAAGTACATCTTTCCACAACAGCAGAGCCAAATTATCTACCTTCCCGGCCAGGTGATATTCGTCATTCTTATGCTTCCCTCGCATTCGCTAAACGTGAGCTTGGCTACTCACCAATAGTAACCATGCGAGAAGGACTTGAACGTACAATACAGTGGTTTGCTAAAAAAAGAAGGTGACCCAGTGACACCACTTATGCAACATCTTCGAAGAATTCGATACGCAACTTTTTTAGGTGATGCAATCATTTTATGTTGTCTATCTTTAGTTTTAGTTTGGATAAAAAAGGGGACTGCTATTCTTTTTTTCCAATATGGATGGGTTATGCTCTGTGTTTTACTTGCGCTTTATGCTTCTAAGTCGTATGAATTTGGGATGCATCGCTCTCTCGAAAAAATTATACTTTCCACCTGTGCTGGAACTATTGCAGGTTATGTAATTTCCATTCCGCTTATTTTATTTTTTCCCACACGGTTGCCACGTATTGCTATGATTGGCGTTATAATAACATCTCTCATTGTTATTGCATTTTTCCACGTATTGATTGAATGGTTCGTACGCAATACCACACCTGTAGAACATACTCTCGTTATAGGGAAAGAAGAACATTGGGCAGATTTATTTAAAGAAATATCAGAAGCTGTATCTAATAAAATACATGTCATAGGCTATATAAATCCTACCCCGTCGTCAATTCAATCTTTCATAGAAAAAACTCCTCATCTTAGTACTATTATTGTTGCTGACCGTGATAAAGTAGATAATCCAGAGCTTATGAAGGTCTTCAGACAACTTCGGGATACTCGCAATAATATTTTTGTGCGTTACCTTCCATCGGTAACTGAATCTTGTCTCGGTCGTATCCCCTTGACTATGGCTAATAAATTTTGTCAATATTATGAAATTTCTTTCAATATAGCAACTCCTAAAGCTTATTCCAGGGCTCTTGATCTCTTTGTAGCAGGAATAGGTTTATTGGTAGCATTGCCTATAATGGTTATAATAGCTATTTTTATTGCTCTAACAATGGGATTTCCCATCATCTTTACGCAACAAAGAATCGGTCTTTATGGAGAGCCTTTCACCATTCATAAATTCAGAACGATGACTGCTAAAAAAAGTAATCGTGCGACCTTTGCAGATCAAGATCAAGAACGCATTACTACTCTTGGCCAAATTTTGCGCAAAACTCGTCTTGATGAATTACCTCAACTATGGGATGTATTAATTGGGAAAATGTCACTTATTGGTCCACGTCCTGAACAACCAGAATTCGTTAAGGATTTTATTAAAGTAATTCCTTTTTATAATTACAGACATCGAATACGCCCTGGCATTACAGGTTGGGCTCAAGTTAATTATTCATACTCAGCATCTATTGAGGAAACAAAAAAGAAACTAGAATATGACCTTTATTATTTAAAAAATCAAAGCTTACTTCTAGATTTACAAATTGTGCTTCGCACGATAGAAACCATGCTTGGAATGAGAGGAGCTCGGTAGTCATATGGATTTAGTTTCTATTATTATGCCTTGTTATAATTCGGAGCAAACAATCTCTCAATCTATAGATTCTGTCCTCGAACAAACATACCCCCAATGGGAGCTTATAATCATAGACGACAACTCTACAGATTCTTCTTATTCATTAGTTTCTGAGAAAAGCAAACAAGATGACAGAATAAAATTGTTAAGGAATAATACAAATCTCGGTGCTGCTTTTTCTAGAAATAGAGCCATTGAAAAAGCAAATGGGCGCTATATAGCTTTTTTAGATAGTGATGATATTTGGTTACCCGATAAGCTAAAAAAACAAATAAGCTTTATGAAAGATACAAGAGCGGTTTTAAGTTATACATCTTATAAAATTTTCAGAAACAACAACATTCTTAGTGTAGTTCACGCGCGCCCCTATACAAATTATAAGCAATTGTTGAAGTATAACCATATTGGGTGCTTAACTGCTGTGTACGACGCTTTTCTTATAGGAAAACAATATATGCCCACGATCCGAAAACGACAAGATTATGCTCTTTGGCTGAAGATATTAAATCAAGGGCATGTTGCACAAGGATTAGATGTTCCATTGGCTCTTTACAGAACCGGAAGTAGGGACTCTATCTCCCATAAAAAATTCAATCTTTTAGGTTATCAATGGTACCTTTACCATCACTTGGAAAAATGTAATATCTTTTATTCTTCTTTTTATATGCTTACGAGTTCCATATACAGTCTGCAAAAAAGATTTCTTAAAAATATTTATTCTTAAAGGAGCACAAAACATTATGAAAGTTTCTGTCATAGGAACCGGTTATGTAGGACTTGTTACTGGTACTTGTCTAGCTGAAAACGGCCACGATGTATGCTGTGTTGACATAGATTCGAAAAGAATTAAGATGCTTAATAAGGGTATTCTTCCTGTTTATGAACCAGGATTAGAAGAAATTTTTATACGAAATTTTACACAAAAAAGGTTACACTTCACCTGTGAAATCAAAGAAGGGATATTAAGAGGAGATTTTATCCTTATTACAGTGGGAACCCCTTCCAATGGAGATGGTTCTGCGTATCTAAAGAGCGTATTCAAGGTGGCAAGAGACATTGGTAATTATATGAATTCTTCTAAAATTATTATTATCAAATCAACAGTCCCCGTAGGGACAACCCATAAAGTTAAAAAAATTATTGATGAATGCCTCACTAGAAGAAATGTATCTATCCCTTTTAATATTGCCTTTTGTCCAGAATTTTTAAAAGAAGGTTCTGCGGTTAATGATTTTCAACGACCAGATAGAATAGTCATCGGAATAAACGAAAACGGAGATGCACTACAAAAGATAAAAGAGTTATTAAGCCCTTTCGTAATGAGAAATGAACGTTTTGTCGTAATGAGTATCTCTTCAGCAGAACTAACGAAATATGCCGCTAACTCCATGCTTGCCACAAGAATCAGCTTTATGAATGAGCTTTCTCACCTTTGTGAAAAAGTAGGAGCAGATATTGAACAAGTACGAAAGGGAGTAGGGTCAGACACAAGGATAGGTAGTTCATTCCTTTATGCTGGCATAGGTTACGGCGGGTCATGTTTCCCTAAAGATGTCAAAGCTTTAATTCATACTGCAGAACAAATGCAAATAAATTTATCTATTTTAAAAAGTGTGGAAAAAGCCAATACCAAACAAAAAGCATATCTTCCATATCTCATTGACAAGCATTATAACGGTAACATAGAGGGATTAACATTTGCAATATGGGGATTAAGTTTTAAACCACATACAGATGATATTCGCGAAGCTCCCTCCTTGGTTATAATTCAAGAATTAATAAACAAAGGAGCTTCCATACAGGCTTTTGATCCTATAGCAAATGAGAATGTGGCAAAGTATCTAGGAATAAACAAGCAAATTACATATTTCAAAGACAATTATGAAGTTTTAAGAGGAGCTAATGCTCTCTTACTATTAACTGAATGGCCACTATTTAGAAAACCTAATTTTGACAAAATCAAAAACAATCTTAAAGAACCGATTATTTTTGATGGGCGAAATCAATATGATCCCCAATTCCTCGAAAAATTGGGATTCACTTATTATGGGATAGGTAGAAATAATGCTAAAAAATAAAATCATTTCACTCGTAGGGGCACGCCCTCAATTTATAAAAGAAGCCATTATAGCGTCTGAAGTATATAAAACCAATGCATGGAATCATATCTTGGTTCATTCTGGGCAACACTATGATACAAACATGTCAGATCTTTTCTTTCAAGAGCTACAAATTCCAACTCCTCAGTATTTTTTAGAAGTTGGATCTTCTAGCCATGGGAAGCAAACTGCATTGGTGCTGGAGAAGTTTGAAGACATTCTTCTTCTAGAAAAACCAGACATGGTTATTGTATATGGAGATACAAATACCACTGTAGCTGGTGCATTAGCTGCTGCTAAACTTAAAATTCCTGTAGCTCATATTGAAGCAGGAATTCGGCAAAAACCTAAAGATATGCCTGAAGAGATAAACCGAGTCGTAACAGACCATATGTCTTCTCTTCTCTTTTGTTGCTCTGAGCTTTCCAGTCAAA
>JAQWCF010000114.1 GCA_028706105.1 Candidatus Margulisiibacteriota bacterium | reverse complement strand
CTACATTCCGCTTTTTTAGGCGCATAAGCTTCTCATGATATCGAATTATGTGCTTAAACTTAAGCACATGACCTTCAGGCTCGAATTTAAAAATCACAATCATCTGACCTATCAAACTTGTGAAATTAGGTTTATGCGCTTAAAATTTGGGAAGTCAGGCTCTTCACGTTCAACTCAGTTTTAATATATTTTTCCTGCCGGCGGTCTGCTGAAATCTTCCCCGAATACGTTTGTTAAGAAAAGAGAACTTGAAAACCCGCGATTTTTGCAGATTTAAAAGGAGCACTTTGCAGGGCCTTTTTTGCTCGAAGTTATATTTTACTCTTGGGGAGGTTATTCTTATTCAAGTGAACTTTTCTATTACAACTAATTCAATTGAAAGTGTTTTTCTTGTCGGCTATATAATCTAAATCAGAATAATTTTGGGCTTTGCTTAAGGCACCTAAACAAATACTATCTACGCTTTTACCTATTGAAAAGAGTAGAACTGACAAATACACTCCTTTAAAATAAACCTATAGCGTAGGATAGCAATTAATCCCTTTTTTAGATCTAACTAGTACATAATAGGAAAAATCATTTAATAATCTAGATACGTCATCTCTTCCGTATTTTTCTGCATTTTTGCCAATGACTCTCGTATATCGCAGTATATCTACAACATCCTCAGTCATATTGTTTTCATGTGCAATATACCCCATTTTGATTATTGCTTTTACTGCTAACAAAATTAAATCATCTGGTAATTCTGAAAATTCTTCGATATACTCTATTCCATATTCTTCCTTAAATTCTTCGCAATAGTCATGATCATCTTTATACTTTATGGACTCTTTCTCAGACTCTTCTTTAAAAGCAATCCTTATAATTCTAAAAAGTGGGTCTAATACATCAGGTAACAGGTCTCTAACTTTATATTCAGCACAGCTCTCCCCAATATTCCCAATAGATGTGGTTATTCTTGTTTGTAAATATTCCATATCACTTTCAAATGATTTCTCAATATTACGCTCAAGATGCCTTATAGCTGAGATTATTAGCCTAGTATTATTTTGTTCTGCTGCTATTTCCCCAAGTTTACTTATCGCATAAACATAATCAGGTGAGAATACACTATGATCATCTGGTTTCCTGATTATAATTAGCGTAACTCTATAAAACCAGTTCATAACTAATTCGGCACATTTTTCATCACTCTTATAGATAGCTAATTTCCCAATGTTAAAAAAGAGTTTAGCGAAAAAAGTATATATTTTTTTGAACTCTTGATTTTCAATGCTATCATCTTCTAGTATATTTATAGAAGATTTTATAATAATTAATAGTCCATTTCTTGCTACTTCATAATCATACTTCATTAATGAGCTATTTATTACATCAACTATTGGAAGAATAGGATCTTCGCGATTTTCAATATTTACACCGTTATTTATTAAATCGGTATCATATAAGACCAAATTTGAACTGAAATTAAATGGATCAGCTAACAAAATATTATTTTTTGTAATTTTTTCAGATAAAAGTGACATTATCGTTGAAGGCTTAAGTAAATCAAGGGTATTTTGAATATATAGAATTAATGAAAGCAATGAAAAAGTTCCAAGAGCATAACAAGTCCAAATATGGGCTTCAAAGGAACTGAATAAACTGTGTTTAAGACTCGCTATTTTCCCTAAACTGTCAGTATTTATTTGTTTTAAAACCCACATCTCATAAATAATAGATGTAAGATAAATACCTATTAACAGGTAAAAATCAGGGTTGCTATTCACATTTTTAAATATTTCAATCACTTTTATAGAATAAGAAGACGCTGTCTGCTGTACTGCTACTAAACTAAGGGTAACAACAATAGCAAGAATAGCTGCTTCGCTTTGTATGATAGTACTAATTAGGGATTTAGCACTATCAGGATCGGTCATAGGAAAACCAATATAAACTCCAAAACAGGAATGTGAAAGAACATAAGTAAGTATAATGACAAAAGCAAGAATGTAAAAGTAAAGAAAAAGTTTACGCTTTTGGATAAATACATACAAGTTTTTCAACATAAAGAAAATAAGTTAACACTAAACAATATAAAGATACTGAAATTTATACTTAAATTAACTATTAAAATTCATGTTAGAATTAATTAGGTTGTTTGGTGTTAAATACATTCTATATCTCACTAGACTTCTGAATTGTAAGCAATCCTACAGACCAACGCAAGACGGACTTTCAACTGGAGTCTCTAAAGTGAAACATTCAATAAAGAACGGCCTCTTTATCAGCCTTTGAGAGCCCAGGGTCTAAGATGACTCCATATATCTCTGTGGATTCCGATATTATTATTTTTACTTTCCAGTTCTCTATATTTTTCTATATTTTCTACCTTATTTAATTGAGAACAAAAGATTGTTCTTTTAAAGAAAGAGTCTATAAGACTACAAGTTTTCAACAAATGATCGCCTAAGTATAAAGACCATACATTGTAGTAAGACCATACATTGTAGTAAGACCATACATTGTAGTGTTCTTTTGCTAATGGAACGTACCTTAAGTACTTATAAATTCTTCTTCTAGATGTGCATATTCTTCCCAGGCGATAATTGGATCAAACATATTGAATTCTTGAATCTTTTATCCTTAAAGCTTTTTTCTTTGATGTGATGATTTTTGTAAAGGCATACAAGAGATCTGATTGTAAGATTTAAAGGTCGGTTTTCGAAAAATAGAAGTGATTAAATATTTTCGTTTATATGTAAAATGATATGTCAAAAAAGATAAATAAATCACCTAAAGCGCAAATAGGTGAGAGCAAAATTTTCTATAAATATCAAAAAATAGATGAAAACAAATACCCATTGAAAAATCTTAAAAATAACGAACTTTGTTTTAGTTCTCCTACCGAGTTCAATGATCCTTATGATTGTTTAAGTAATGTTTTCTATGAGGGTACCGAAAATGAATTATTAGATTTTCTTCAACAATATGGAAGTACGCTTAGCATTGAAGAGTTGAACCTTCAAAAATACAAAACGGAAAGTAACACTTATCTTATAAATCCAGGCATTTTCTATCCAAATAATAATCATTCTTTACCTATTGATTTCAGAAAAAGATTAAAAGTTTGTTGTTTTAGTGAAGAAGATAATAACTTTCTATTGTGGAGTCATTATGCTGATTATAATAAAGGTATATGTTTTGGGTTTGAAGGAAAGTATCTCGGCTATAATGGAAAAATTTATGGTTTAGCCCATGACAGGAAATGTTACTCTTTTGACTTAGAATCAAAAACAAACTTTAAACCAATTTTTTATCAAATGAAATATCAAAGAAATTTTCCAAAAAGAGTAAATATGCTAACAACTAAAAACTGGACGCCTCTTATTGATTTTTTATTGACTAAACATTTGGACTGGAGATCTGAAAAAGAATATCGTGTGTTTGATGGAATTAATGACGAAGGTCCGTATATATTTTATAAATTCAAAAAAGAAACCTTGAAAAAAGTTATTTTAGGAATTTATACTCCTACTTGGGTTGTCAAAGAAGTGATAGATATCCTCAAAAAGGAATATTTGCAAAAAGGATATAAAGTTGAATTATATAAAATGAAACCTGTAGATGGAAAATATTCTATGGTACCTGAAAAGATAAATTTCATAGAAATGTACAAAAAATCATTAGAATGATCTTAAGAAACATTCCTTGATTTGGAGTTTTAAGAGGATCTATAAATTAATTTAACATTTTATAAATTATAGGATCTCATGATATCCTATATTCGGCAGGTCGACATTAAATTTTGAGAATTTTTACTGATATCGTTTTTCAAACATTATACAAATAGATTATGTGTTTAAAATTGGTTAACATACAACCAAAATCTCACGACATATATAAACAATGAACCAGTTTTGCAATAATGTTTAGTATAAGGGATAATATGTTTTCCCAGCAAAAACGCTATCAGTAAAAATGTTACGAAAAAAACAAGTTACCTGCCGAAAGTAGGTGATATAGTTGCATCTGTTTCATTTTCTTTTATTACATCTCGAGAAGGCCCGTGCGTAGCACGGTGACAATAACGGTTTAAGACAGCTATTACTGCTCTCCAGAAAAGCTAAATCCATCAATTACTCTGGAACTATAAAAAAGGAAATAATTGAAAATCTAAAAGTAGCCAGAAATAAGCAAAAAAAGAGAAAAGATACCTGCCCTTTTGAAAAACAAAAGGGCAGGAAAAGAAATAAAATTTCAAATTATTTTTCCATTACTTTCCTGTACATCCTCGCCTGGAACCCGTGATACTTCGCAAACCCTTCTGCATCCTTCTGGTCAATGGTCTGGCTGTCAAACGAAACCAAATCTTCGGAA
>JAQWCF010000113.1 GCA_028706105.1 Candidatus Margulisiibacteriota bacterium | reverse complement strand
GCCAAGTGCAAACGCCGGGTAGCTACGTGTGGAAGGGATAACCGCTGAAAGCATATAAGCGGGAAGCCCACTTCAAGATGAGATTTCCCATCGCAAGAGTAAGGCCTCTGGAAGACTACCAGTTTGATAGGTTGGAGGTGTAAGCACAGCAATGTGTTCAGCTGACCAATACTAATCGGCCGAGGTCTTAACCTATTCTCGATTTACAATAAAGGTCTAAGATGTGCTATGATTACAAGACAAAAAAGATAACAGTTCTAAATATAACTTAACATTAAATTTTCAAGCAAATTTAAAATGCTTGCTGGTGATTTTGGCGGAAGTGGTACACCTGTTCCCATCCCGAACACAGAAGTTAAGACTTCCTGCGCCGATGGTACTGCATGGGCAACTTTGTGGGAGAGTAGGACGTTGCCGGCAAGCATTTTTTATCAAATTTTAAATTTCAAAAGATACACATATTAATATCAATAGAGAATAATGCATAAATGCATTTTATTTTTTATGAAAAAAAGTATACTCTTAAGTGTATGGAAGCTAATAATTATCAATCACAGTTTAATCAAAAAGAACAATACTTAATGGAAAAAATTTCCCATCAACAAAAGATAATCGATAATTTGAGAGATCAGATATCTCGATTGCAGAATAGGGAAACCATCAGTAATGGTGCGCTTGTGGATAGGGATGATTATTTTGATGAGAATCAAATCGGTTTCATCGAGGCTGTATCTAAGCAAGAGCTTATTTTAATGATAATAGACAAATGTAAGGAAGAAAATATTGCTAAGGTATCAGATAACGATCTAGAGTTATTCAGCGTTAAAATATTAAAACAGTTATATTCTTCCGAGCCTCCAGTAGTTAGAAAATTTATCAAGAATAGTAATAATGATGATTTTCCTTGCAATAATATTGAGCAACAAAAGAAGAAAATCAAAGCTTATGCCAGAAAAGTTATTTTAAAGAGAATTTTTGAAAGTGGTGCGATTGAATATTCCGTAAGGAAAAAATTTAGCTTACTTACCTTTACTGCAGTAAAGTTTTTTGAACAGTTTCCAGAAGAAATTCAGCAAAAACTAGTAGAACATTTGCGAAACAACAAAGATAAAGTTTGGAATAAAGAATACGTTAAAGGCTTTTATTTCATTATTAATTTGTTAAACAAGAGTACCATTGAGGATTGTTTTGGGTTTTTAAGAGACATTGAATATAACACAAAAGAAATTTATCAGGACCTGTTGAGTTATATATTAGAATTAGTTGGGAATTTTGTCTATTTTGTTTCTAATGGGAACGTACGTGCAACTGATGGATTAAAAGATTTGGTTTTAAAGTTTGAGGTAAGTGATCCTTCAATGTTAAAGGGTGTGTATGGTGAGCTAGTATTTGCTTATATGGCGGATAAAGTTTACGACTGGAAAGTTCTTTCTTTTCAAAAAGAATTTAAAGGTATTATTCATAAAGAAAGTTTTTGTAGTATTGAGGATATTTCCGTTGAACAGTCAGACTTTATTTACAATATTCTGGGTGAGAGGGGGATTATTGATTTTAGTAGCGGAGCTATTATTTTTGCTGGTTCTTTTACAGGATGGAAAGCACCAAGACTTATTAGAGATAGTTTTGACGTTAAAAAAGTCAGAAAAATACGTGGAATACTTAAGATGGTTAAGAAAAGTTCGCAGGGCGAGATAGATTTAATTTGTTTAGATCAAGAGGACTGTCTTTGGGACGTAGAAATTAAGAATTGGGCAGCGGGTAGCATTATTCGGTGTGAAAAGTTTTTAAAAGAGATATCCAGGCAACTTAATTCTAATGAAAGAAATATTTTCTTAAAGGAATTTTGTAATAAATATTTTGCAAAAACCGGAATAAAGATTAATGGGATTAAAAAAATGGCAGTATTAGATTGCGATACGCCTTTTAGTAAATATTTAGAAGATGTAAGGGAATTTGAGGGGATTACAGTTAAGCTTTTTGATTTAACTCCTAGAAAATTAACGGAAGAAATATTTTTAAAAACACAGACATGAGATGGTTTTATCATCAATAAACTGATATTATTTGGATATGCAAAATATTAAAACAGGGGAGAGAATGTCCAGAGTATCGTACAGAAAAATTTCTATTGCTAGCTGGTCACATCCGAAAGATCCAAGTATTTATTGCCAATTAGAACTTGAAACAACTAATGCTTTAAAGTTTATTAATGAAATAAATAATAAAAGAAATAAGAATGATGTAACACTTACGCATTTAGTTGTAAAGATTTTGGGTGAGTGCTTTTACAAATATAATGTTTTGAATTTGGTTTTAATCAGAAATAAACTTTTTTTGCGTAAAGAAACTAATGTTTTTGTTTCAACATTGTTGAGGACGAAAAAGGGGAAGGATCTTTCTGGGTTTTCTGTAAAAAATGTCCCCGATTTAACTATTGAGCAAGTTTCCGAGATTGTTAGCAAAGAAGTGGACTTCTTACGCAAATCTAAAGAAAGTGAACTTGAGGGATTTCAGTCAATAGTCAGATGGATTCCTTCCATGCTTTTAGGGATAGTTTATAAGATTATTGATTTTGTTATTTATACCTTAAATTTATCGCCTAGAATTTTTGGTCTTCCTTCTGATCCGATTGGTTCAGTGATAGTAACAAACTTAGGTTCATTGGGGCTTGAGAACGCTTTTGTTCCTTTATCTCCATATACGCGTTGTCCATTGATAGTTGCTATTGGTAAGACAAAAATGAAACCAGTAGTAGACAATGGTCAGGTTGTAGCAAAAGAAATTACCTCCTTAAATTTTACACTAGACCATCGGTATGCTGATGGTGCTGATGCTGGGTTGTTTTTGCATTATTTTAAAAAAATCTTTGAGAATCCCGAGAGTTATTCAAGCGTTTTTAAGTGAAGAAAAAGATACGAGGAGTTAATCTGGGTGGATGGCTTGTCCTAGAGAAATGGATTAAGCCTTCTCTGTTTACTGATTCTTTAGCAGAAGATGAGCTGGGCTTATTGCTTGAGTTGAAAGAAATAGCAGTCAAAAGAATAGAAAAACATCGAAGTTCTTTTATTCAAGAAAAAGACATTAAGTGGTTAGCATCTATCGGAATTAACACAATTAGAATTCCTTATGGGCATTGGTTGTTTGGTGAGGACTATCCTTACCATAAGAATTATAAGGGAACAAAATATCCTTACGTGAATGGTTCCCTTGAGTATTTAGATAAAGCTGTTGATTGGGCTGAGAAGTACGCGATAGATGTTGTGTTAGATTTACATGCTGCGCCTGGTTGTCAGAATGGCTTTGATAATGGTGGCATGTTTAATACATGTGACTGGCATAAGAAAGAAGAATATGTGGAGTTTACTGTTAAGCTTTTGCAACGAGTAGCGGAAAGATATTCTCAAAGAAGAAACATCTTGGCAATTTCTTTGCTTAATGAGCCAAGGTGGGATATCCCTACTAATTTTATCAATGAATTTAACTTAAGAGCGATTGAAGCAATGAAAACTGTTTCTGAAGCCCAAATTATGTTTCATGAAGGGTTTCGAGATTGTGTTGAGTGGCAAGGTGTTTATAGCGACAAAGAAAAGAAACTTTTGTTTTATGATATTCATCGTTATCAATGTTTCGAGACATTAGACATGAATCAGAATATTTATGAACATATTAATAAACCAGTAACTAAGCTAATACAGGAATCAAAAAACATTAAAGATAAGCTAGGAATAAGGTGTGTTGTGGGGGAATGGAGCTTGGGATTAGACCCAATGGTTGTTCCCGTACTTTTTGAAATTAAATCAAGAAATCATGCCTATCTTGGATTGGATGAAATGCAACTAGAGGCGGCAAAAAAAGCTTTTGGTTGCGCACAATTATTGGCTTATGAGTCTTTCGATGGTTGGTTTTTTTGGACTTATAAAACAGAAACACAGCCAGAATGGAGTTTCCAAGAATGTGTTAAGCGAGGATGGCTTCCAAGTAGTTATTTTTAAGTGTATTCTTTGTCTTTTAAAATAACGTCGTGAGCTCCGCCTTCTATGATACTAGTAGCAGAAACCAAAGTTAGTCTAGCTGTTCTTTTTAGTTCTTCAATGCTTCTTGAACCACAACTACACATTGTTGATTTAACTTTTTCTAATGTTATGGATAAAGTGTCTTTTAGCTTTCCAGCATAAGGCACGTAACCATCAACACCTTCTTCGAACTTGAGGTATCCACCCTTTTCACCAAACTCGTATCTTTCCCAATTTTTAGCTCGGTTTGAGCCTTCACCCCAATATTCTTTAACGTAGTTTTTGCCTAAACGAATTGTTTTGTTTGGGCTTTCGTCAAATCTAGCAAAATATCTACCCATCATAATAAAGTCAGCAC
>JAQWCF010000112.1 GCA_028706105.1 Candidatus Margulisiibacteriota bacterium | reverse complement strand
ACACCTCTAGAACTACTCAAAGAAGACTATCCGGATTGTAATGAAGGTGTTTTAAACTTTCCAGTCGTCAATATTAAGGAATATTTGAACTATTACTTTGATTTATTTAACCCTCAACCGTTAGAAATTGTTTATGATCCAAATGAGTTTTTATTGTTCCACGGTTTTGATGAAGAGGACCTAACAGAGGGATACCATGTTTCGATGCTTCACAACAAAATGTCAGGAGTAAAACATTTTGGGGTTATTGGTTCTAGGTCGTTACCATCCAGCCAGTGGCGGTGCTATTGGTGTATGAAAATAATGTTCTGCAACAAAAATCCTTAATAACTTCAATCACTCATAACGCAAGGTTATCGCAGGATCTAATTCTGAAGCTCTTTTTGACGGATAAATGCCCGCAAAAAGACCAGCAAATAATGCTGCCATGAATGCAATAATAATAGAAAGAAGAGAAACTAGTCCTTCTATTTGCAACATTGTCTGCATTATTAAAACAATAATTATTCCAACATCAACTCAGAAAATTAAATTTTTTTCCAATTTCTTAACCCACTCGCTGTATTTTTGTTCTGTTCCTGCAAAACTCTTGTCTACCTCAAGAAATTTATCATACATTTCACTAATTAAAGAAGCGGAGAGTTGCTTCTCTAAGAAGGGATAGAGAATCTCATCTTCTTTGTTAATATGCTCCGTTAAGAGTTCTGCATACGATAATAAATTAGTTTTTATTTTGCTTTCATTATTTTCTGCAAGCCCGTCAAGAATACCTGCGACATAGCTTCTTCCAGCTGTATGGTCAGAAAGCATAACCTGAATAAAATCCGAATTGTCGTCAAAATATTTAAATAAAATATCCTCTTCTTTAGCATGATGAAAGCGATCCGCATAAGTTTTAATAAAATCAACACTTTCTGTTATTAGTTGTTTTTGAGACATAGAAGAAACATCAAAATTTGCACAAATATTAGGAACAAGGGCAAGCAGTCTTTTAATAAGATCATGCTCAGTCATTAGTTTTTGTATCGGCGGGGAGATTTCTCGAACTGCCTTTTTTTGTATTTTTGCTGGTTTAGTAATATTTACTTTTTGATCTGGAAACACAACATTGGCAATAGCTTGGTGCATAGCCTTTTCTTGTTCTTTGGTTAATTGATGAATTTCTACAATGTCTTTTAGTAAACAAGTCCCTACGCCACAGGTCACACAACCAATATCATATGACTCCAAGATATCAGCTACGGCAGGATATTGTTCAATTACTTTCTTTATTCCCGTGTTCATTAATTCTTCCATTTCTAACCCCTTATTTTAAATTTCGATCTCTGTTGTTTCTTTTCCAGCATGCATTGCCGAAGCAATGGTTACCGATTTCAATTCTTCGACTATAAATTTTCTTATTTTTTCTATTTTTTTCCTTAATATACAGTTTTTCATATCAGAACAAGTATATTTTTTTGTCGTACAGTTGTCCAGTTTAACTGGACCTTGTTTAATTTGAGCCCGAACCACCTTAAAAATAGATAAACATCTCCACTTATCTGTCACCCACAGACATCCAAGACAATAAATCTGGCTTTATCTGATAGAGAGTTATATCAAAGTTTTTTGAGGCTAATTTTTCAAAAAGTTCCTTATTCCTACGAGTAATTATTTTTAACATCCCACTTTCAACACAATGATAGAGATTATCATTATCAATTTTTAAATCACTAATGTTTGTAGCCAAGTGCTCTGCTAAAAATTGAACAACATCAATAGGGATTATAGGGCTAGATAACTTTAGCATAATTGATTCAGCTGGACCATAATGATAAGCACTTAATTTGTCAGCGTTACTAAGAAGACTCATTGCTGAAAAAATACAATCTTTTCCATAAGGCTTACCCTTAAAGCTAACCATTTGAAATTTAATAGTTAAGTCATTGCCAAAATTAAGTCCCGCAGTTTTAAAAATACTCATCACCGCAACTACAGCCATTTGGTGAAAATAGGTTTTTGGAGAAGCCGTTACTTCTACTATTTTTGAAAAGTCTATTATTTTATCTGCTTGATAAGATATTAATTTCTGCTTCATATATTAATATATCGAAAAAATAAAAAAAACTTCCCAGTATAAAAAATTATCCTTAAGTCCGAAGAGGATACCTATTTTTTCAGTTCACTTATCCTATAATTGCCACTCAGATAGGCGTTTGTGACCATCTCTTGATCTTTACCAGAAAACACATTTTCTACAGCCGAGATTAGTTCATCATAATGTTCTGGCTTTTCAGGCTTCATAATATAGCGTGCTATCTTACCAAGTTTGGGGTTAGTGGCATCACTTATCTTCTGCACATCTTCATAAGCTGAAAGCATTATTACAGGAATCTGCTGAAAGGCTCCGCTATCTCGAAAGAACAAAACACCTTCGCGCCTTCTAAGCTCCTGTAAAAACTGAATACCATTCATCTCTGGCATTTTTATATCTAAAACAATACACCCTATCCTATTGGAAGCTATGCCCAAAAATCTTTCATGCTTTTCTAATACACGCAAAGCCTCTTTACCATTGTGAGCAATCACAGTAGCATATTTACCAGTAGTAAGTATCTTGCCAGCGACATAGTCAGCTAAATCTACCTCATCTTCTACAACCAAAACAAGAGGCTTTCTACCAGCCTTCTTTCTGTTGTATTTAAAGGCAGTACCATCCATTAAATATTTCCAGCCTCTTCTAAGTTTTGCGAATGCTTTGAAAGGGCCAAGAATAGCACAAATCACAAAAGCCACAATGCAAATAAAAGAGAAAACATAGGCAACTAACACCATCCGGATAATCAGAAAAAAGAAATTATTTGAAGATTTATCTTCTCTACTATCAGCAAACAAAAAGTTTCTACCTTTTTCAATTCCCCAAACCACGCCACCAATTGCACCGACAATTCCACCATAAACCAGAAGATATAATAATATTAACGGAGACAAAAAAGTAATGACTGTTAGGAGCAGTGTTTTGTATTTACGAAGTGAATTAATCATATAAATAGTTTATCTGTAATTAGGGAAAGTTACTAGACTCTGATAGTTGTTTATGATAAAAGATGAAAAATTAAAAAACCCCTACTTTGCAGAATCAATAAAAAATACCTTTTCAATATAATTGGTTCAGCACAAGAAATAAACTCATACACAAATAACTTTACTTTCAATGATTATTCTACAAATAAGCTGGTTCAACGCGCAGTTGAAAGGAACTTTGAAATAATTGGAGAGGCACTTAATACCATCAAATTTAATCATACAGAGTTCATTAACAACATCAGTGACTATCAAAGAATTATTGGATTTAGCAATATACTTATCCATGGTTATAGTGAAATTGATGAGAAAATTGTTTGGGATGCAATCAAAAAACATTTACCACTATTAGTGGAAGGAATAACGCCTTTTATCTAGCCATAACTGGTTGGTTAGCCTTTTTATGAAAATTACTAGCAACTAATCCCTTTGGATCAATAGCTGATAAAATATTCCAAACTGCCCTAACAACTACAGGGTCTGCTTTCATTTCTATTAATCTATTTTTTAAGTCATTAAAGGATTTAAGAAGATTCTCAGTTAAAATGTCTCCTAAAATCTTTCTAGTTGAAATATCTTTCTGACCTTCATTTTTCATCATTTCAGCTAATACTAGCTGAGCTGCGGTAATTGCCAAATCCGTACTGCCAAAAATCTTAGGCAAGAATATGCCTGCACCCTCAATAACAGTTCTAAACAACTCTTTAGTAGCAATTTTTTGAAGTTCAATTATCTTCACATTAATCGCATCTATTTGTTTAGTGGCTTTTTGAATTAATTTATCAGCAGCATCGATCATCTCATCAACCTTAACATCAGCTTTATCTGCTTCATTAACAACATAAGCTCTACAAATCAAATCTGCAATAGCTTCACGTGCTTGTTTTTTTGCGTCCATCTTATTAAAACCTTTATTAATATAATGCTGAGTCATTTCAGAATAAAGTGCGACTAATTCCGAATTCTCTCTATTAAAATGAATTCTAATATTATCGCCTTTAATATCTATACTTTTAGCAAAACCAAGTACTCTTCTATCTATATATCCAAATTCATCCTGAAATCCATTTTGTTTAAAAAATTCTTTAAAAAACAAAAACCTTTCATCACCAATTTCATACCGTGTAGCTTCTTTCCCATCATATATCTGAGCACGCATTCCTTGTCCTTTACGTCTTATATGGTCACCGTGACGTCTAGCTTGTTCTGCATTAGCTAATTTATCCTTTAAACCGTCCTCATTATCTGAAGCTAGTGGTACATTTAATGCTAATGCTTCAGTTGTGGCTGTAACCGTTCTAACTGCTGCTAATGCACCATTAGTTATAAAATTTATACCATCGATTGTAGCAAATAAACGACCACCAACAGCTACAGGAACATCAGAATCAGCTGGG
>JAQWCF010000111.1 GCA_028706105.1 Candidatus Margulisiibacteriota bacterium | reverse complement strand
TTTTGAAAAAACAAATTTATATTTATTGTTTCCGAATGCATTTTTAAAATATTTATATATGTTTCTATATAATTTTTGTGTTGATAGACATAATTGTACCATCGATACTTATTGTATTTTTTTAGAGAGCAGTCATATTTCTTATGATTCTGTGTTTTTTTATTTTATCAAAAAAAAATTCTGTAAAATTAAATTTATATTTTATTTTACAAATGCGATTTCTGATCCTTCAAATTGTTTTTCTTTGAATTACGTATTAAAGAATCGAAATAGATATAATCTTATAATTACGTTTAATAAAAAAGATTCCGAACAATACAATTTTAAATATTACGAACCTATTTATTCTAAATCTTCTGAAAATATTTCAGAGAAAGTTGATTATGATGTTTATTATATAGGTTCAGCAAAAAGTAGAAAAAAAATTATCGAGGATTCTTTTGAGTTTTTATGTTCTCAAGGATTAAAATGTAATTTTAATGTCCTAGTAGCTCCTGGTGATACTTTAAAAAGTAGTGGTATCAATATTATTCAGAAGCCACTTTCATACAGGGAAGTAATAAACGGTGTTCTTAATTCCCGCTGTATTCTTGAAATTTTAGATACGACGATTCAGGACGGATCATCTTTGAGAACCTGCGAAGCTATTTCATATAAGAAAAAACTTTTATCTAACAATATTCATTTAAAAAACAAATGGTTTTATAATAAATCGCAAATGTTTATATTTAAAGATTTATCAGATATTGACATAAACTTTATAAAAACGGATTTGCAAAATGATTTTCTTTTGAATTCGGATGATATAAGTCCGAAATTCTTTTTAAAATTTTTGGAAAAAGAATTTGGAGACTGATTTTTTTTATTTTATAGAAGTCGTAGTAGGAGTTGTAACTAATAATTAGTTGTGATGCAGAATGTGGGAAAGTTTTTTAGATTTCGAGGTAGATAGTCTTCATGTAGATTTTTATGAAATCGAGGGGCGCCCCTATTTTGGAGAGCTTACTTTATTTCCTGGCTGCGGTTATGAAGAATTTATTCCTGAAAGCTGGGATTACACTTTGGGAAATTGGATAAATTTGTATCACTAATGTTAAGCCATAATACTTTTTTTTAAAAGGGGAGTGTGTACTATTTAGAATTTAATTGATTAGATTTCTATGAAATCCCGACCATTAATCACTGTTGCCATAGCAGTTTATAATACTGAGAAGTATTTGAAGGACTGCATGGAGTCTGTCGTTAACCAGACTTATAGAAATCTCGAGATTATCTGCGTTAATGACGCCTCTACCGATAGTTCTCTCGTCATGTTGGAATCGTATGCCTCGAGGGATGCCCGTATAAAGATTATCACGAATGAAAAAAATTCCGGTCTAGGTGTTACTCGCAACGTGGGGATGGATGCAGCCCACGGAGAATATATCCTGTTTATAGATAGCGACGACTGGCTGGACTTGACCGCATGTGAAAAGCTTTTGAACAAGGCTAAGGAGGATGATGCGGAAATAGTCTTTTACAGTGCCTATCAGGTTGAGGGAGATCGGAAAAAAGTCATGAACAACAGTTGTGATGTTTCATTTCCATTGACTTTTGAGGATAGGAAACTTTTGTTGTTAAAAACATTTCACTCTACTTGGTCGAAGCTATGGAATAGAAATTTTATGATACAGCACGAAATTCGATTTCCAAATTTCCGTAGGGCACAAGATCAAAAGCCACATTGGATGGGCTGTATTTTTGCAGATCGGATTTGCTTTTTAAATGAATCGCTTTATTTTTATCGCTCCAACCCATATCAAATCGGAAAGTGTTCAGATGAAAGATTGCTTGTGATTGCTGATGTTTATCAAGATATAGAAAATCTGTTAGCTAAAGAAAAAGTAATTAATGATTTTAGAGATGTATTTTTGTTCAATAAAATAACTAGCATATCATCTGATTATATTTCCATGAACAATACAACTAGAAAAAAATTTAAAAAAATATTTAAACTAAATAAATATGAAAAAAAATATTTAATTTTTAAGATGAAGTCAATTAAAGGCAGGATTATCTCGCTATCCTTAATTTCTAATATATTTTTATTTATTTTTACTTTTTATAAAAAACATATAAAATCTTAAATATATTATAAAATACTACATTAAAAATAAATATATAATAAATCAAATGATAAAAAATTGTTTTATAGTATGTGTTAATATAATAATAATATGCTTTTTTATATTTTTTTATTTTTATCATGATTTAAATTATTCTAATTCTATAATAAAAATTTAATTTTATATGCCAAAAATTTCTGTTATAATGGGGTGTTATAATTCAGGACAGCGCGTTATTGCAGCTATAGAAAGTATTCAGAAACAAACATTTTCAGATTGGGAGTTTATTATTTGTGACGATTCTTCTACTGATGATACTTATAATATTTTATTAAACTTATCTTCATTTGATCCTCGTGTAATAATTATTAAAAACAATAAAAATTTAAAGTTAGGTGCCACATTAAATAACTGTTTATCAGTTTCAAGTGGAGAATATATTGCGAGAATGGATGATAGCGATTTTAGCTATCCTCATCGTTTTGAATTGCAGAATAACTTCCTAGACGATAATCCTGACTATGCCATCGTTTCGTCAGCTCATATTATATACAATGAGTCCGGAGAGTCTGTTATTAGGAAAGGGGTAGAATATCCATGTAAAAAAAGTTTTTTATGGGGGACCCCTTTTTGCCATGCCGCATCTTTTTTTCGTAGAGATGCATTATTATCTGTTAATGGATATCGTATAGCCAAGGAAACTTGTCGTACTGAAGATTATGATCTCTTCATGCGATTATATGCAAATGGCTACAAAGGCTATAACATTCAGGAAGCTTTATATCGTTATTATCTTCCATTAGATGGAATGAAAAAACGACGCCTTATTAAGTATCGAATAAATGAGGCTATTGTTCGTTATAAGGGGTTTAAGAGTTTAGGATTGCTTCCTTTAGGTTTGCCGTATGTCTTTAAGCCAATTGTCGTTTCTTTATTTCCCCATAGAATTCTTCAGTTTTTGCATAATAAAGGAATCTGATAAAATATGAAAAAGATATGTTTTATTGTTTCCAGTCCGGGATCTGCAATCTCTTTTCTTAAGGATCCTATTTATAAACTATCTAATAGTTATGATATATATATTGTCGCTAATTTGGATAACGAGTCGCAACTTTCTAGTCTTAAAATAAGAGAGGCAAAGAACATTAAAATTATACGTAATATTTGTCTATACAGAGATTTTAAGGCTTTTGTCTCTCTTTTCATCTATTTCAGGAAGATGAAATTTTCTGTGGTTCATTCGGTAACTCCGAAAGCTGGTTTACTCACTGCACTTGCCGGTTTTTTTGCGCGAGTTCCGAATCGTGTTCATATTTTCACCGGACAGGTCTGGGCAACCCGTACCGGTCTCATGAGGTCTATGCTGCGAATGATGGATAAGTTAATCGCTCTGCTTGATACAAATCTATTAGTTGATGGGGAAGGGCAACGCCGTTTTTTAATCGAGCAAGGGGTCCTTAATCATAACAATTCATCTGTCCTTGCCTCTGGTTCAATTTGTGGGGTTAATTTAGAGAGATTTTCTCCAAATCCAGAGATCCGTTTGGCTGTTAGAAAAGAGCTTAGCATACCTGACGGTTCGATTGTTTTTGTGTTTCTGGGGCGTCTATGTATAGACAAAGGAATTAGAGAATTACTTAATGCCTTTGCAAAACTCGCTGACACTTACGAAAATGTTTTCCTCTTATTAGTTGGAAGAGATGAGGGAAATTGTGTTAGTATGGTCGAGGATATGCCATCGTTAAAGCCAGGGGTTAACTTGATGTTTTATGGTCAAACCCCTTTTCCGGAACGCTTGCTTAAAGCCGGAGACGTTTTTTGTTTACCGACATACCGGGAGGGGTTTGGGTCGAGTGTCATTGAAGCTTCTTGTTTGGGGTTGCCGGTGATATGTAGTGATGCATACGGAGTAACAGATGCTATGATTGACGAGGTAACTGGTATTCGATGCCAGGTGAAAGATGTCCAGTCTTTATATATAGCGATGATGCGATTATATTCTGATCCTGAGCTGAGAATAAAATTGGGTTCGAATGGCAGGCAAAGGGTCTTAGATTATTTCTCAAGTAATATAGTGACGAATGAATGGATTTCTTTTTATAAATCTCTTTTAAATAAATCATGATATTTATATAAAAATATATATCGTTCATGTTTAATACTCAAAATCATTTTGCCAAGTTTCCCAAGAAGATTTGGCTCTCTTCCCCGACGATGCATGGGGAGGAGATGAAGTACATGACGGAGGCGTACGAGACAAATTGGATGACGACGGCCGGGAGTAATGTCAATGAGCTCGAACGGTCAGCTGCGGAACTCGTCGGGGTGAAATATGCTGTCGCTCTTTCATGCGGGACCGCTGCGTTGCATCTGGCCGTTCGGCTGGCAGGGGTTAAACGGGGTGATACAGTTTTCTGTTCTGATCTGACATTCAATGCCACGGTGA
>JAQWCF010000110.1 GCA_028706105.1 Candidatus Margulisiibacteriota bacterium | reverse complement strand
CAGAAAATGATTCTTGGGCAACGTTCCTTGATAGTAACATGGCTGACCAATTAGTTAGCTCTAATTTTATTTTGTTGGAAAGGAATTTTAAATACGTAGACAAAATGCTTCAAGAAAGAACTAATAAGAGTTATTCGGTATATTATGAAGAAACAAAGCTAGCTCAATTAATAAATAAAATTAGCATCACCGATATTAATGTTAAAGATTTACTCAATAAAGAAGTAATGGATTTTTTTGAAAAAGATAGAAATAGCGTGTACTTAGTGCCGACTCATTTAAAACCTGCTGAATATATGGTTTCTTACCGTATTCTAGAGGCTCAGTTGCATTATTCTTATCATGAATCACCCTGGTTAGTTAGTTTTTACAATAATACTTTGGGTGTTTTGGCTAATTTTGTTAATAGTGCGGTCAGAGAGTCTGATTATTCTGTAAATATAAACAGAAAAGGTCACTTAAAAATTCAGTTAAATGTCACTAATACTAAAACAGGTGAAATTGTTTATGCTAAGAACATAGATAGTTTTTTCAGTGATGTGTTTAAGGGGGATGAAAGATTGTCCTATCAGGATTTTTCCTATTACTTTATTGCACCAAAGACAAAGAAAACTATTGCCGATAAAGGTCAGAGTATTATGTCTGTTGGGTATAAGTACCAAGGAATCCAAAATCATTTAGTACATGCAAACTATGACATGATTTCTAATGTATGGGTTTCTGCTTATTATGATCTCGACCTTCAAAACAATCTCTCTTATTTGGGGCTAAAGTATGGCGTCCCTTTGCAAGCAGGCGCTTCTTCTGCCTTCATTCCTTTTGTAGGCGTCTCTTATAGTAATAAAGCGCTTTTTACCTATGGGTTTGATATATATTATCGGCTGTTTAATGTTCTTCAATTGGGATATACAGTAGAAAGTAATCGTAGTGGAGATATCCTTAACAATGGAGATAAGTCTATAACAATAAAATGGCTGTTAGATTAGCCTTATCACAGATATAATAGGAATATCGTTATGAATATAATTCGAGATACTGTGATGAAAAAAATCATAAAAATTATAATTACTTGTAGTATATTATTTTCTTTTTCTATGGCTGCAGAAGAAGCTGTTCACCTTTCTTTCAATGACTCTGCCTCTGTAATCGCTTATCAGCAAAACAAGAATAGAGAAACTCAACATCTGTTAGATCGTGTATATGGTGTTGAACGAGTTATGGTGGATATTAAAGTTAATGTGATCAAAAAAGAAGAAGTTCTTTCTCAGCCTACAAATCTATTGCTTCCTGGTGTTCCCAATCAAATAATCGAACCTCCAAGAGTTGGCACTGTCTATTATCTTACTGGATATGACATAAGCATTTGGATAGCACCTGACGTCAGAGACCAGAACACTGTGGAAGAAATGATTAAAGATGTCATGGAGTTTAATAAATATCCGCAAAGTACAATTGTAACTAATCGAGCCATAGATAAAATTAACAAGCCGTCGGATTTGTTTACCCAAGAAACCATCAACGGGATCAAGGAAATAATTAATACCATTAATATAAGTATCAGGTTGCCAGAAATAGGTGCAGTAATAAGTGCGGCTGTTTCTTCCAATTCAAGTCTTAATGCCAGCATGAAGTCACAGATGGATATTAACAATTTAATAGTAATAATCATTGGGTTTTTGGTAATAATGATTGTTGTTGTTTTATTAATTGTAGTGTTTACTAGGCCCAAAAAAGAAACAGCTGTTGTGGGAGCTGGAAAATCTGGTGATGGTGAAACAGCAAGTTCTACGGCAGCCGCAGGTGGAGCAGCGGCAGGAGCGCAAGGCGGTGTTGGTGGAATGGGGAGCGATTTTTCTTTAGATGTTTCTCATAAACAAGCAACTGATGATGAGGAAATCAGCGGGCATACCAAAAGTGAGCTTTTTACCTTTGTGGATGAGTCTAATATTTTTAAATTAGCCTTTATTTTGCAACAAGAGAAGCCGAAAGGAAAAACAGCGGAAATGGATGAATATTGGCAAAATGTTGCGATAATTGTTTCGTTTTTACCTAGTCATTTATCAAGGATAATTTTTATGAAATACAGTATTGAAGAGCAATCAGAAATCATTCCTTATTTAGCTTACGAAATAGATTATCCCATTGAGCAAATTCAGGAACTAGAAAAGCAGTTTAACGAAAAACTCGCAAACCTAGTATTGGTGGGCGGTAAACGTTCAGTTATGCCTATTTTAGATAAATTCTCTAACCAAAAGAAAAGTGAATTAGCTAAACAACTTAGCGAGAAGCATCCAGACGTATTAACAGAAATTCGAGATATGATTATTCTGTTTGAAGACCTTACTTTATTGCCAAAAGATTCTTTGACCAAATTACTGATGGAAGTAGACCCCAGCATTCTTGCTTTGTGTTTTATCAATATGCCAGAGGATGAACGAAACGACATCTTCTCTGACTTGGCGGAAGGTTTGCGAGCAATGATTAACGAAGTTATAGACCTTCGTAAGGATAATTATACTGAGGTTGAAGTTCAGGACGCGACAGATACTCTTATTGCACAAGCAAAAGCACTTAACAGAAAAGGGATTATCAAGCTAAATCTTACTGGTTTTGGTGATCAAGAGGGTACAACTTCACAGTTAGAAATAGACAAACTTTTCGAAGACGATAATTAAAGAATGCTGTTTATTTGTTTAGGCGACTTCGTCGCTGGTTTATGTGTTTTGTTATTCCAGCTGTTTTAATTGTCATTCCCTCGTAGGAGGGAATCCATTCCTTAAGAATACTGGATCCCCGGAACAAGTCCGAGGATGACAATGCGTGAATATCTTAAAATCCATTACCAATTTTATAGTTATGGTTTATTTTAACTATTTACTGTTAACGATTAACGGTTTACGATTAATCAATAACAAGCTGATTGGAGAACAATTTGATTCGAGTTGGAAATGGGTTTGATGTTCATGAATTTAAAGAAGGAAGGGATTTAATTCTTGGTGGAGTTAAGCTTTCTTATCCGTTAGGTCTTAATGGACATAGTGACGCAGATGTTGTAACTCATGCCATTATGGATGCTCTGTTAGGAGCTGCTGGAAAGGGAGATATTGGTGTGCATTTCCCTGACACAGATGGTGCCTATAGTGGTATTTCTAGTTTAATTTTATTGCAAAAAGTAGTAAGTATTATTGCTCCTTATAGTATAAATAATATAGATGTTACTATTCTTGCCCAAGAACCTAAGATGGCTCCGCATATTCCACAAATGAAAACAAACCTTGCTGATATAATTGGTGTATCCATAGACCAAATTAATATAAAAGCCACCACTACGGAGAAGCTGGGATTTATCGGGAGAAAAGAAGGAATTGCTGTTTTAGCAGTTTGTTTAATAACAAAGTAGGCTTTAGTGATTTATTTAGTCTTTTGCATCTTGTATTTGCCTTAAGCATTCAGCTTTGAGCTTTGAGCTTTGAGCTTTTAGCTTTATAATTAAATCATGTTGAAAATATACAATACACTTACAAGAAAAAAAGACGAATTTATTCCAATAAAGAAAAAAAAAGTTAAGATTTACGTTTGCGGAGTTACTGTTTATGACCTTTGTCATATTGGTCATGCAAGAGCTTATGTTGTTTTTGATGTTGTGCGGAGAGCTTTTGAATATTTAGGGTATAAAGTTACTTATATCCAAAACTTTACAGATGTAGATGACAAAATATTAAACCGTGCCAAAGAACAGGGGATAGATGCCTTAGAATTATCCAAAAAAATGATTTCTGAGTATTTTACAGATATGGATATGCTCAATATTAAGAGAGCAGATAACTACCCAAAAGTAACAGAGCATATTCCTCAAATTATTAAGTTTGTAGAAGAGTTAGAAAAAAAAGGAATTGCTTATGAATCGCAAGGTGACGTTTATTTTGACATAAGTAAATTTAAAGATTATGGTGATTTCTCTTGCCGAAATCTAGAAGACATGCAGGCTGGAGCCAGAGTAGAGGTAAATGCTAGCAAACGTAACCCCTCTGATTTTGTGCTTTGGAAGGGTGACGATAAAAGTAATTTAACTTGGGAAAGTCCTTGGTCTGAAGGCCGACCTGGTTGGCATATTGAGTGTAGTGTAATGAGCAGAGAATACTTAGGAGATACCTTTGATATTCATGGCGGCGGACAAGACTTGGTTTTTCCTCATCATCAAAACGAAATAGCCCAAACCGAGGCTTTAACTGGTAAAAAAATGGCTAATTATTGGATGCATAATGGTTTTGTGCGGATTGATAACGAGAAGATGAGTAAATCCTTAAATAATTTTTTCACTGTTAGAGAGGTACTTAAAAAATATTCAGCAATGGATTTAAGGTTATTTTTCTTAATGACACAATATCGTATGCCAATTAACTATTCTGACCAAGAGTTGGAACAAGCAAAAACTGCTGGCGATAGAATTAGAAGTGTTTTGATGCTACAAGACTTGCAAGAAACAAAGGTTGATTTGTCAGAATATAAAGAGGAGTTTGTTGCCTCCCTAGAAGACGACTTTAACACTGCCAGGGCATTAGCAGTTATTTTTAATTTATTAAAAGAATTAAATAAATCACATTCTCAAGAGATATATAACTTATTTGTGGAATTTTTAACTGTTTTAGGTTTAGAAAAATATA
>JAQWCF010000109.1 GCA_028706105.1 Candidatus Margulisiibacteriota bacterium | reverse complement strand
TTCTTAAAATATTCTGTATTATTAGTTTTGGTCATCTTTTTTTACCTCCATTTTTATTTGCGTAAATTAGAGTTTACGATGACCATCCTTAAATCTCAAATTGCAAACAAAATTGTACACTACCAATAAACATAATATCGTTACCTAGTTATTTTCTTAATATTTAAAAAATAGGTCTAATAGACAAAATGGGGGTTTATTAGACCTTTTTTTAAACAAGATTGGTGCCAGCGCCCTCTCCGTTTCACAAGTGAAATTGAAAGGGCGAGCAGCATGTTCAACTGATAATCAGTTATTTTTATCTTCTGCAGGGTGATTTTAGTAATTTCCCAGATTTTAATAAGCAAGTTTTGTGAAGTCTTGATTTTTTTGCTTCTTTTTTGATCAAGCAAAAAAAGAAGTTATACCTTTTCTACTTTCTCCACACCAAATTGCTTAGCTAAGTCCTTAATGCTATCTGGTATTTCAGAGCTTTCCAAAAAAGTGCTTTCTTCAAAGTCATCTTTTTCTAAATCAGTCGGCATATCACTACCACTCTTAAAGTCTATTCTAATGCTTATTTTACGACTGAATATTTCTGAGGCAGCAACATTAATGTCGCGCTTACTTTCATCCTCATTGAGCTTTTTATGATGGAAAGAAAACTTATTATCAATAGCAGCAACAATGAAGTCACCCTCAACGGTAATAGGCACACACTCCTTAAGCATCGCAGACAATTGGGCTTTCTTATTCTTTTTTAAATAAGCCAAAATATCTGGCCAATAGTGTTTTACACTAACAATGTCTAACTCCACATCTGGACGGACAACAGCTTTTGGTTCACTTTGCACTGGAGCTTCTTGTTTTTCAACGACTCTAGTCGCAGGTCTTGATGACTCGATCCTTGCAGAACTGATCGCTTCTTTCCTTTGAGGAACAGCTTCTGTTCTAAGAATAACTTTCTTTTCTTCTGCTATTTGACCAGTAAAAGCTTGAAACAATAAAACTTCCAAAAACACTCTACTGTCTTCCATCATTCTTACTTGTTGCATTGCTTTAGAACATTCAGCTATTGCAGAATATACTTGTTCTTTACTTAAAACATCAGCTATTTCTTGATAACTTTTAATAGAAACCGTTGGACCAATCACCATGTTTTTTAAACCAATTTTGATAAACAAGACTTGTCTTAAAAACTCCAACATATCCTCTAAAAAAAGAACAGCATCCAAACCTTCGTAAAAAAGCTTATCCATTAATTTAAAATACTCAACATGTTGGTCACTCTTAAGCATCTTAATAATACTAGCAATGTCACCAATATTCGCAGCACCAAGCAAGTGATAAACTTGGTCGATATCAACTTTGCCATTACTAAAAGACAATACTTGGTCAGTA
The DNA here is from genome assembly GCA_028706105.1 of Candidatus Margulisiibacteriota bacterium. Lineage (NCBI taxonomy): Bacteria > Bacillati > Candidatus Margulisiibacteriota > Candidatus Margulisiibacteriota bacterium. The sequence continues at coordinate 3,322 of JAQWCF010000109.1, read as the reverse complement.
ATCGACAACGCGTCTCGCATATGACCACCGCTATACTTGGCAATAAGCTTAATGGCTTCGTCTGTTATCTGCATCTTTTCTTCTTTTAAAATATCATTAATCCTTTGCACAATGGCTGATTGTGATATTTTAGTAAAATCAAGTCTTTGACATCTTGATTGAATCGTCGTAAGTATTTTATGGGGATCTGTTGTAGCTAAAATAAAAATAACATGAGCAGGAGGTTCTTCTATTGTTTTCAGTAATGCGTTGAATGCAGAATTACTTAACATGTGGGTTTCATCTATTATATATATTTTCCATTTGCCTAAGGAAGGAAGAAAATTAGATTTTTCAATCAGCTCTCGAATGTTATCAACACCTGTATTGCTAGCAGCATCTATTTCTATAACATCCATATGCGTACCACTAGTTATCTGTTTACAGTTATCACAAGTGTTACATGGTTCCGCCTTGTCTTTATCTAAATTTAAGCAATTTAATGTTTTAGCAAATATCCTAGCTACAGAAGTCTTTCCCGTTCCTCTTGGTCCAGCAAAAATATACGACTGAGCAATACGTTCAAACTTAATAGCGTTCTGGAGTGTGCGAATAACCGACTCTTGCTCAACAAGTTCTGAAAATGTTTGAGACCGATACTTTCTATATAATGAAATATACGACATAAATTTATTATAGCTGAATAAGAATAAAAGGTAAAAAGAATAATCCCCCGGTTACTGAGGTGACCACCCACCAAGTGAGTTGGACTAAAAGGAAGGCTCTCTCTAAAAATAAGCTTCAATAAGGCCTCATTGCCGGCCTTATTGATCCGCTAGTCCCTACGCAAACGCACTGCATTAAAATTTGGGTATTTTTTTGTCACCCTGTTATGATGGTTCCGTTTGCATAATTAATAATTCAACCTGCGGGAGCATTGCTATGCTGTCGTTTTTAATATTAATTACCGTTAAATGACTGCAAAATTACTACAATTTTATATTTGTGCGGTTGCTTCCGGACACTTTAAATTCATCTACTTTATTTAATGATTTAAAGATTTATTTGGGTTTTGGATTCTACTTACTAAACATCCATATTTCTAAACTTCTCTACCTCAAGACCGATAAATCCTCGCGACTCTTTTACCAATAGAGGTCATTACTTCATATTCAATTGTCCCAATAAGCTGCGCTATTTCATTAACTGTTATTTCTTCACCATCTTGTGAACCAATAAGCACAGCATCATCTCCTACTTTCACCTCAAGGTCGACAGGGATAGCCACCATCATCATGTCCATGCAAATATTACCCACTATTGGGCAGGCAACACCATGAAGTAGAACTCTCCCTTTATTAGACAACGCTCTGCTATATCCATCTGCATAACCAACACTGATAACTGCAATTCTCATTTTTTGTTCTGACTTATAGGTCAAGCAATAGCCCACATGCTCACCTGGCTCTATTTCCCTGACATATAGCACCTTAGCTGTAAAAGACATTATTCCTTTATACAAATCAATACCCGCTCGAACCATATCAAAAAATGGACTTATGGGATTAATTATCCCTGCTGAATTAGAAGCATGTTTAATAGGGATATCAATGCCTTCTTTGCTTAATTCAAAAATAACTCGTTCAAAAATCTCTACCTGTTTTTTACTATAAGAAACATCCTCATTGTCGGAATCTGCTAAGTGGGTTGCAACTCCTTCCAGCTCCAAAAATGGATTAGCTAATATTTTCTTGGCAAAGGCAACTACGTCGTCCGCCTTAACACCTAGCCTAGTCATTCCCGTATCAACCTTTAAATGAACCTTAACTTTCTTTTTATATGATTCAGAAACTTTAAGTAGTTCAGCTAAAAACTCTTCTGAATAGACCATTAAAGTTATATCGTAATAAATTACTGACTTAATTCTTTCCCAATCAGTTGGTTCACCTAAAAGAAGAATTGGTGTTCTGATGCCAGCTTCTCTAAGTTCAATTGCCTCTGCTGCAGTAGCTACACCAAAATAATCAACGCCTTCTTCATGGGCGATATTGGATAAGGCAACAGCTCCATGCCCATATGCATCTGCTTTAACCACGGCTAAAAGCTTCACACCTTCGGGAATTCTCGCTTTTACTTTTCTAATGTTCTGAACAAATTTCTGTAAATCAACGATTAAACTAGTTCTCATAACCATTTGGATGATTTTTGTGCCACTTATACGCTGTTTCGATTATCATCTCGAGCGTATACTGTTGCTTCCACCCTAACTCCTTAATTATCTTTTGTGAGGACGCGATAAGTGTATCTGGGTCGCCTTCTCGCCGTTTCACTATCCTCTGATCAATGCCTCTGCCAGTTATTTTCTCGACAGAATCAACAATCTCCTTAACACTGTACCCTAATCCGCTACCTAAATTAAAGACATCAGAGCTACCACCATTAAGCAAGTGCTTAAGCGCCAAAATATGTGCTGAAGCTAAATCATAAACATGGATATAGTCTCTAACACACGTTCCGTCTGGCGTATTATAATCATCACCGAACACTGATAAAAATTCCCTTTGACCATTAACAACCTGAAAAACTATTGGCAACAAATGGCTTTCTGGATTATGGTCTTCGCCTATTAAGCCATCATCATCTGCACCAGCTGCATTAAAGTATCTCAAGGCAACATATCTTAAGCCATAGATGCTGTCATACCAGCTACACACTTTTTCAAACATTAACTTAGTTTCGCCATAAACATTTGTTGGTAGTTTAGTTGTGGTTTCGTTAATAGGTATCTCATCAGGCTGACCGTAGACTGCAGCAGTAGAAGAAAAAACTAATTTATCTATCCCAAAATCATGCATCACCTTTAAAAGATTCAGTCCACCAACCACATTGTTATCAAAGTATAGCGCAGGCTTCTCCATAGACTCACCAACAAGGCTTTTGGCACAAAAATGCATAACAGCAGAGATATTGTTTTCCGTAAAAACTTTGCTTAAATCAGCTTCGCTACGTACATCTCCTTGATAGAACTGGATGTTATCAGATAAAGACTCTCGGTGACCTGTTGTCAAATTATCAAAGACTATTGGATTAAACCCAGCCTCTTGCAGTTTTTTTACAACATGGGAACCAATGTACCCTGCCCCGCCACAAACTAAGATATTTTGCATAACTTTATTATAAGGTTCATTGACTAATTAGTTCAATGGTTCATTGACGATGAAGAATATAAATAATTGAATTTTTTTTTAATAGCTCACGATAAATTAATCATGAATAATAAAACTATAGCAATGAAACATTATAAATTAAGTTTCCAAAAATGGATGCAAGCCGAAATAGTATC
>JAQWCF010000108.1 GCA_028706105.1 Candidatus Margulisiibacteriota bacterium | reverse complement strand
AAGGAAGTCAATACAGTGAAACAAGCCTTGAAAAAATTTTCTATAAATATTTGGGAAGAGTATATAAAAAACATAACTTTACACTGCACTGTTTAAGACACAGTTATGCAACTCATCTTTTAGAGTCTGGAGTAAGTTTGAGATACATTCAAGAGTTGCTTGGCCACAAAAACAGCAAAACAACAGAAATATATACCCATGTAAGTATGATTGGCCTAAAAAACATAAAAAATCCCACCGACGACTTTGATCTATAAAGAATAAATATAAACCCCAATAAAGGTTTGGTTAGCCCCAGACACTTACTACCCTTAAAGCACCTTTTACACACCTATAAACAAGTTGTATGCAAGGCTGAAAAGACAGCGGTTCATTGATAATTGAATTGGAAAATTTGAAAAAACGGATTGAAAATATTGACTCATTTATTAAAGGTTTGTGCAAGAAAAAATTAGTTTTTGCCGACCCGCTTCTGCCCTTCGGGACAGTTGGGGAAGCCCACGCACATTGCACACATTTGCAAATCACACAGGCTGACACACAAACCGAAATTTGCAAAAGAGTGCAATTTTCGTCTCACGCAAACCATCTAATATAAAGAACATATGGAAAACAATTATTTTATCTATACAGACAAAGCGAATGAAATTGAGATTGAACGTTTTCATATATGTTCTTGGGAATTTATAAATGATACTGCATTAATTGAATTTGGTGGAGAAATTAAAAGAGATAAATCAATTAACAATGACACACTTGAATTTAGTATTTATATTCCATGGATAAAAGCTAAATATAAAATAGTCGATTTGTATGAGCGATTAATAGATTCTGATAATTGTAGATTCATCTTCAATGACTCAATAAAAAGTACTCGTTTTGTTGATGGAGGTCAAAGAAAAGAAGGTGTTGTTCAAGAGTTTTCTGGTAGAGAACCTTTATTTATTATTCCATTAAAATCAACCATTGATATGTCTAATAAAATCGTCAATATTAGCCTCAATATTAAACCCTATCTTGAATCTTCTTTCCCTGAAGTTGCTAATCTTTATTTTCGATTTTATATAGAGCCAAATACAGCCGAATTATCAACCCGAAAAAGAGGAATTAGCAGTTCAACCATCATTTATGATGTTAAATTAAATGAGAAAAGGAATTTGCCAGAGAATTCAAAACTTGACTTGAGAACTCATACTCTTTGTACAATTAACTCCTGTTTCTATTTTAATATCCTCCCAAATTCATATGATTTAACTTTTTTTGATGCTACAGCACTAAAAAATATAAGAACACTTGAAGATGAACCTTTCAAAAAATACATACTTGATAAAAGAGTTAAAAAGGATGAGTTAGTTGTCGTATTTAACAAAAAGGATAAAAAAGAAAGCTACGGCTTTTTTTCCGTATATTCTCGTGAAAGAATTGGAACGGGGCAATTTGCATTAGCTATTCTGATTAATATATTTTGTGGATTCTTATTGTTTATTCCAGCATATCGTAATTCATTTAATCCTGTTTTATCATTCACTGATATTTGGGGTAATTTGCCTTTTGAAATTCTCATCGCCTTTTTCATCGCATTTTCAATGTTAATATACTTTATCTGGCCAACAATTATAAACTATATAACAAGGTTATGGAAATGGATAGCATTTAAGTTAAGATTTAATTGATGAGATGTATTTTTTGCAAAATAGATAGTTCAGGTTCTAAATCCAAAGAACATATTATCCCTGAAAGTTTAGGAAACAAATCTTATACACTACCTAAAGGTGCAGTCTGTGATAAATGCAATAATTATTTTGCTCGTAAGATTGAAAAGAAAGTATTAGAGCTTCCATATTATAAATCATTGCGTGGTCGGAATGAAATTGAGACAAAAAAAGGAAAAATACCTGGAATACCTGGTTTTATTGCAACTCCTAATATTGGTGAATTAGAAATACACTTAAATGATAATAAAGTAATTGAGGTAAATATTGAGGACAAAGAATTATTTGAAAGGATGCGGAAAGGCGAATTCAAACAATTCTACATTCCTCAACTAGAGCAACCACCCTCTGACAATATTCATATCTCTAAATTTCTGGGAAAAGTTGCCTTAGAAGCATTGGCTCATAGGGTACTGAATATTGATAACTGGCAAAATGACTTTATTGAAAACGAAGGTCTAGACCCGTTAAGAGATTTTGTTAGATTTGGTAAGAATTATAAATTCTGGCCTTATCATATTAGAAAGATTTATGACGAAGATAGAATAATAGGGCGTAGTAATAATGATTTGTCACCTCCTTTGCAAACTATGTACGAATATGATTTCCTTATTCCGAATAATCCTATAATTAATGGGGAAAATCACAAAATGGAGGATTTGTATTTCGTCTGTGCAATTATGGGTTTAGAACACACCCTCAATTTAACAGGAAATGGTTTAGAGGCATATTATAAATGGCTTGATAATAATGATAATAGGTCAATTTTAATGATGGAAAAGAATGAATTTCATAATTTTTAATTTGTTATATGAAGGTATTGCTAGACACAAATATTGTCATTCACAGAGAAGCTAGTCGAATTCTTAATGTTGATATTGGAGTGCTTTTTAGATGGCTTGATAAAGGGAAATACACAAAATGTGTTCATCCTATCACAGTCGAAGAAATTAAAAAGAATAGTAACAAGCAAACAGTTGATACCCTTAGTGTAAAACTTGAGAGTTACGAAGTATTAAAAACAACAACTCCTTTAGCCAGGGAAGTTAAGGTCGTGTCTACTAAAATTGATGTTAATCAAAATGATAAAAATGACACGGTTTTATTAAATGAAATTTATTGTGAAAGGATTGATTTCCTAATAACAGAGGATAGAAAAATCCATACTAAAGCTGAAATGCTAGGAATCGCAGATAGGGTTTTTAAAATTGATTCTTTTCTTGAAAAAGTTGTATCTGAGAACCCCGAATTAGTCGATTATAAGGTACTTTCTGTAACAAAGAAGTTGTTCGGAGAAATAGATATTTCTGATTCTTTTTTTGATAGCTTTAAGGAGGATTATAGAGGTTTTGAAAAATGGTTTATAAAAAAATCAGACGAGACTGCATATGTTACAATAAATAAAGGGAAAATACTTTCATTCCTGTTTTTGAAAGTCGAAAACCGAGATGAAAATTATTCAGATATTACCCCTGTTTTTAAACCAAAGAAAAGACTTAAAATAGGCACATTCAAGGTTATAAGCAATGGAGTGAGGTTAGGTGAACGTTTTGTGAAAATAATCTTTGATAATGCAGTTCAAAATAAAGTTGACGAAATCTATGTAACTATTTTTGAAAAAAGGGAAGAACAAAAAAGATTGATTGGACTTTTAGAGGATTGGGGATTTGTTTTTTATGGTACTAAGTTGACTGAAAATGGTGAAGAATTAGTATACATTCGTGATTTTACCCCTTCTTTTAATAAGGAAAACCCAAAACTTACTTTCCCATATCTATCAAAAGAGACAAACATCTATATGATACCTATTTACCCAGATTATCATACAGAATTATTGCCAGATTCTATCTTAACTACAGAATCTCCATATGATTTTATTGAAAATCAACCTCATAGAAATGCAATTAGCAAAGCTTATATAACACGTTCAATTGAACGAAATATAAATAAAGGTGATATTATTGTTTTTTATAGAACAGCGGCAAAAGATAGGTCAGCTTATTATAGCAGTGTAATTACCACAATTGCGATTGCTGAAGATAAAATAGAAAACATTCTTGATGAGAATGATTTTATTCTTAAATGTCGAAAAAGGAGTATTTTTACAGATAAAGGTTTGAAGGAATTTTGGAACTGGTCTCCCAAATACAAACCTTTTATTATAAACTTTTTATATACTCATTCGTTTCCAACGGGAAAAAGGATTAATAGACAACGATTATTGGAATTAGGAATAATTTCAGGTGTAGAAAACGAATTAAGAGGATTAAAAAAGATTACAAAAGAACAATTTAAATTAATTTTAAAGGAAACTGAAACTAATGAGAGTCTTATTATCGATTAAACCAGAATATGCAGAAAAAATATTTGACGGAACAAAAAAATATGAGTTTCGCCGTTCTGTTTTTAAAAATAGAAATGTTAAAACAGTTGTTGTTTATGCATCTTCTCCAGTTCAAAGAGTGATTGGTGAATTTGAAATTGATTCAATAATTAATGAGGATTTAATTAATTTGTGGCAAAAGACGAAAGATTTCTCAGGTATTTCTGAGGATTTTTTCTTTGAATATTTTAGTAATAAGGAACGTGGATTTGCAATAAAAATTAAAAAAGTGAAAAGGTATGATAAAGCCCTATCCTTAAAAGATGATTTTAATGCCACTCCACCTCAATCATTTATGTATTTAGAAGAATGTATGGTTTAGGCTACAGCACACAGCCAAGCACAATTGCAATTCGCACAAACCAACACACGGCCAAAAATTGCAATAGAGCTTGCTGTTTGCCACCGCTTTTTTGCCGACCCTAAAAACTAATTTTTTCGGGAACAGCAGTTCTTCGATTGAACAAATTTTAGATTGTAATAAATTGATAATGAATTGACAATGAATAAAGCCCAGCATACAACATGCGGTATAAAACATTGGGGTTTAGGTGGTTATGTAGGCGTCCTGCCCCGCATTAAGTTCGGTGTAACTGGACAGGAAAGTAGCCCGCAATCCCCAACGTTTCATACCGCCATCCGTTA
>JAQWCF010000107.1 GCA_028706105.1 Candidatus Margulisiibacteriota bacterium | reverse complement strand
TAGTTACTGCAAGCATAGATGAGGGTTTTGGATTGCCAATGATTGAAGCGTACAGCCATGGTGTTCCAGCCCTTGTTTTTGATGATATTGATGCAATTCCGGATATATATAGCCCGGATTGTATGGTACTAGTTAATGAAAGGACAGATGAAGCATTCGCTGTAGGGATGAAGGTAGCTCTCGGTAAGGAATGGGATGAGAGTGCAATAAAGAAGTTTGCAGATAATTTTTCTTTTTATAAGATTGGAAAAGAGTATTATAAATTATTACAAGAATGCTCTGCAAATATGCTAAAGAGTGAGGATATCGACGCCATGCTAGGAGAATCGATAAAAAATATTACCTTATGGCGAAAGGAAAGTACAACTTCCTCCTTCTCATATGGAAAGGATTAGGTATGGAAAAAAAAGCACTCTGGAGCAGATTGATTTATATAATAGCAGTGGTGGGAACTTTAGCGTTGCTCTTGTCGGTCAATTCCTCAACTTCTTATATGGCGCTTTTGCCATATTTATTTTTACCAATTGGATTATTCTTACCGGAATTATTAATACCCCTATTTTTTATAGCTTCTCTTTCCAGTGATTATTTCATTGCTGTGGAAGGAGTAGGCTTTACGAGAATACTAGCGTTGGTAATTATAGCTGGTGTTATGTCTAGACTTATTTTGAAAAGAAAGAAATTACAACGAAGATGGCTAGTTAATTTTGCTTTAATTATGGCAGTATCCTGTATATCATTTTTGTTATCTTACGATAAAAGTATTACTTATTTATTGGTGATGGGGCTCAACATATTAGTATTTATAGCTATAGTTAACCTGTCATTAAGTAGTGACCAAGTAGTACAATTATTTCGAGCAATACTGGTTGCGGTATTGGTTACAACATTATATTATACCGTAACATTTATGCTAAATCCCGATTTTCTTGAGAACGGGCGTTTAACTATTGCAGAGGGGCTTAATGAAAACCGATATGGAATGATGATGGCACAAATGTCGGCGTTTTGTCTTGCCTATATATATTTTACTAAAAAAAACTCTGTCAAAACCATTTGTTTGCTTGCCGGAATCATAAACGTATATTTTGTGCTTCTGAGTGGCTCGCGCTCAGCATTGCTAGGTATTGCCTTGGGTTTTGTTTTTACAGTTTTAATAGCATCATATGTACAAAAGAAAATCAAAAAAAGATTTTTTGCTACGGCTCTTATATGTACCATAGCAGTGTTTATTTTTTACATAGTTATTGAGCTAAACCCGATGTTGGCTTATAGGATGAACATTGATCAAGTAGTTGCAACTGGAGGGACACGGCGCTGGCCACGTATTGTGGCAGAAATAAAATACATAATTCCAACACATTTCTTTTTTGGTGTTGGACAAGGTGCTATCAATGAAACAATTGCCTTATCCCGATATATGATCGACCCAGGATCTTCTCATAATTTTATTGTCAGCGCATTGAGCCAGTTAGGCATTTTAGGTTTTATAGCCTATATGGGTTTCTATTGGAGGATTATTAAAGATACAATATCTAAGGCTAGCAAGAGGCAAATACTTATTATTCCGCTTATGCTTATGCTTACAGCAGTCTTTAATGGTGCAGGCGAAGTTATTTATACTGAAAGGTTTTTTTGGAATGCACTGGCGCTTGCGGCCCTGTGTTTGGTAACGAATAACAAAAGCAATACCGTGAAGAACCATGAACTATTGGAAGGAAAGCAATAGTAAAATAAACAAGGGTATGCTAGTGGTGCGGCATTGTTATGGAATTGGTTGGGATAGGGTTTAGCAATATAAACAGTGAATTGACATTGCCAATAATTAATGAAGGAGTCCATATGCAATGGTAATAATAGCAATAGATTCTGTTTATCAATTGGTTAATGCAATGAATATTGCATACAATGAATTTCCAGAGGAGCATATAGTAGTCTTAATCAAGAGTATTCACGAGAAAACCTTTAAGAGAGAAAAAATGAATAAAAATAAGTTTGTACATAGTATTTACTATACTAATAAGAAATACGAAAAACATATATATGAAATTATGTGGCAAATTTGGGCATTATTATTTCCGAGAGCTGCGACCAGTCAGTTGTTTAATGATGAATTAATTGATTTAGACGTTTCTGCTATTATTGCTTCGACTACATGGATTGGTGTGTTATCTCCAGTCTACAGATCATACGCAAACCGACCTAAGTTGTATTTTATTGAAGAAGGACTAGGGACGTATGTTAAACAAGAATTGGTATTTGGAGAAAAATCCAAAATCAATTTGGTGAAATTTAAAATGCTCAGGAGGCAGGAGTTGGTAAATAAGGCAATATTTCGATTTACCTTGCCAGAATATATGCTTAACCAAGATTTAAAATTTCAGAAACCTCCGTATTTGTCTAATACCAATGAATTTAAGTATGCGTTGATTGATTTCTTCGGGGGAAGAAAAGATGTAGTAGAGTTTTCTAATTCAGAAATCATTTATTTTGAACAAGTTTTTAATATAGGTAATCATGATGCAGAAAAAGCATTTTTTGAGCAAGAATCTTTGATTAGAGACTTATTATTATCTAATCGAAATGCGAAAGTTAAGTCACATCCAAGATATTTTAATGCTCTATCCAATAAATATCCTGTTGTTGAAACCATAACACCGTGGGAAGCTGTTTTTCTGTCTATAGATATTAATAATAAAATATTAATTTCTATTTCTTCAACTAGCCTTGTAACACCAAAAATTATGCAAAATAAAGAACCTATAGTGATATGTTTGGTGAAGATTTTTAGAAAATTTCTAAAGCAGTTATTACCTAGTAGCAGTCATAAAGAAATAGATAATATCATTGATTTTTTTTACTATATCAAGACGACATACAATGAACCTGAACGTTTTAAAATACCAAATTCTGTTCAAGAACTGAATAAAATATTGATGGAACTAGATAATGCTTAATAAGTATTATCTTAAGAAAAGACAAATGCGAATAACTATGAATATAAAGAGGTTAATTCATTCCAGTTTATTTCGTTCAGCAGGCATTTATACTATTACCCAAATGATTAACTCGGCAATCCCGTTTTTATTAATGCCAGTATTAACGCGTTACCTAACCCCGACTGATTATGGGATTGTAGCAATGTTTGGTGTTCTACTTAGTTTTGTTGCACCGTTTACTGGGTTAAGTATTAATGGAGCAATTGCAAGACAGTATTATGAACGTGATGAAACAGACATGTCCCGTTATATAAGCAACTGCTTACTGATACTACTTAGCAGTACGATAATTGTTGGGATTACTTTTTACTTTTTAGCGGAGCCAATTAGCAAAGTCGCATCCTTTCCAATGCAATGGATGTGGGCTGTTATAATTGTGTCTGCAGCCCAGTTTATAAACCGAATAAATTTAACTTTATGGCAGGTTCAAGTAAGACCAGTATCGTATGGGATTTATCAAATATTCCAAACAGTATTGAATTTAGGTTTTAGTCTTTGGTTTGTTGTGGGATTAGGAATGGATTGGCAGGGGCGTATACAAGCTCAGGTTATAGCCTTTGTTTCGTTTGCCATCTTTGGACTATTTCTTTTATATCGTAATGGCTGGATAAAATTTAAAGTTGATAGGGAATACATTAAAAGCGCTCTTAATTTTGGGGTTCCTCTTATTCCGCATTCGCTTGGTATGGTAATGATGACTATGATGGATAGAATCTTTATAACTAATATGGTTGGAGTAAATGCCACCGGTCTTTATACAGTTGGGTATCAAATAGCTATGCCAATAAGTTTGCTATACACTGCTTTTAACCAGGCCTATGTTCCGTGGCTGTTTGAAAAATTAACCAATGGAGGGCAAGGTATTAAGAACAAAATCGTTAAGCTTACTTATTTATATTTTATTATTATATTAATTCTATCAGTAGGGTTGGCTTTAATAGCACCATGGCTATTAAGCTTTTTCGTAGGTAAAGATTTTATTAGTGCTAGTAGTTTTGTCCTCTGGTTAGCTATAGGAAATGCATTTACCGGCATGTACCTAATGGTTACTAACTATATTTTCTACGCCAAAAAAACTGCAATTCTTGCATGGATTACCTTTTTTACCGCAATAACTAGTATCGTTTTAAACTATATTTTAATTTCTCGGAACGGGGCTATCGGTGCAGCACAAGCTATGACATTAACATGTTTTATAAGATTTATGTCAACATGGGTATTTTCCTCAAGGGCTTATGCAATGCCATGGAATATTTTAAAAATGATGAGAAATTAAATCTGGGGTTGCTTGGCGTTGAGAGATCCATATAGTAGTCTGATAAATAGACCAGAAATACCTAAAGAGATTGCGGATGAAAAGTACAATATTATTAACAATATGTGGTACTTGTGATATGCCAGATATATCGGCACACACCTGTGTTGTTTTGCAGGTAGCAGGGCATACGGATCGATTATCTATGAAATTAAAGTAACAATTAAACTGTACCGACATGATATGAAAAACTGAAAAAGTATCAGCGAAATTAAATAGTGTATTGAAGGAGAATGATATAATGCAAACAATACTCGTAACAGGTGCCGATGGTTTTATTGGAAGTCACTTAACAGAAGAGCTAGTAAAACAAGGTCATAAGGTGAAAGCTTTTGCATATTATAATTCCTTTAACTCTTGGGGATGGTTAGATACATTACCTAAAGAAATTATGAAAGAAGTTGAAGTATTCACGGGTGATATAAGGGATCCTAATGGCGTAAGGGAAGCTTTGAAAAATATAGATGAAGTTTACCATCTAGCAGCACTTATCGCCATCCCCTTCAGCTACCATTCACCGGATTCTTATGTTGATACTAATATCAAAGGTACCCTGAATGTATTGCAAGCAGCGAGGGATTTAGGAACAAGTCGTGTGCTGATAACTTCTACATCAGAAGTCTACGGTACTGCTCAGTATGTGCCCATTGACGAGAAGCACCCATATCAGGGTCAATCAC